>JAAYDS010000428.1 GCA_012729155.1 Chloroflexota bacterium
ATGTCGAGGTGCTGGTGTTGGACGAGGCCGACCGCATGTTCGACATGGGCTTTATCCCCGATGTGCGCCGCGTGTTACGGCAGTTGCCGCGCGAGCGGCAGAACCTCTTTTTCTGCGCCACCATGCCCGACGACATCCGCCGCCTGGCAGACGCGGTGCTGCGCCAGCCCAAGATGGTGCAGATCGGCATCATCAAGCCGGCCGAGACGGTGTCTCATGTGCTCTATCCCACCATGCACCATCTCAAGACGGGGCTGCTGGTCGAGCTGCTGCGACGCACGGCCACCGGACGGGTGCTGGTGTTTGCGCGCACCAAGCACCGCACGCGCAACCTGGCGCGCAAGCTCGAGCGTGAGGGCTATCGCGTGGCGCCATTGCAGGGCGATATGGCCCAGGGCAGCCGCCAGCGGGCGCTGGATGGCTTTCGCGACGGGCGCTATGACGTGCTGGTGGCCACCGATGTGGCATCGCGGGGCATCGACGTGACCGAGATCTCGCATGTGGTCAACTATGACATGCCCGACACCGTAGACGCCTACATCCACCGCATCGGGCGCACGGGGCGCGCCGAGCACCTGGGCGAGGCCTACACACTGGCCACCGAAGAAGACGTCGATATGATCGACGAGATCGAGCGGGTTCTGGGCCAAAAGCTCGAGCGGCGCCGCCTCGATGGTTTTGACTATGACGCCCCCGAGCCCGAGCGATCGGTGCGGTCGCGAGCGCTGCAGGTCGCGCGGCAGCGTCGGCAGGGCGCAGGCAGGCGCGGCGGCAGGCCAGCGACAGAGGCCCCCGCGAGCGAGGCTGCGGCCGAGCCAGAGGCTGGGCCTCAGCGCGGCGTGCGCTCGTCGCGACGCAACGGCAGGCGCAGCTGGCGGCCAGGGGGTTCGGGGCGCTAGGCCGCCCTAGCCACGATCTTGCACGTGGATGGGCACGTCGATGATGATCACATCGGGGTGCTCGCGCAGCGTGCGCCGCAGAAACGAGGCCGTCTGGTTGTGCAGCAGCCTTGCCAGACGGTTGGCGGGCAAGAACTCGGGGATCACCACGGTGAGGAGCCGCCCCGGGTATTCGTTGGCGCTGAGCTCTGCGACATAGTCGACCAGCGGCGGCAACAGGTCGCGGTAGGCATAATCGAGCACCACCAGCTCGAGCCCGCCGGTGACCGAAGGAAAGCGCCGCCAGCGCTGCTCGACGCGGGCGCGGGCCTCTGGCGAGGTGGCCACGCAGACGGCCCGTACGTCGCTGGCGATGCGGCGCGCGTACTGCAGCGCCAGCAGGGTGCCCCGGTGGATATCGCCGATGGGCACAATGGCCACGTCGGCGATGACGTTCAGCTCGCGCTCGTCGAGCCGTTCGACACTGAGCGCCTGTGCCACGCGCCCATAGTGGCGGTGGATGCGCTCGAAAAAGTAGACGATGACAGGCAGCGCCAGCACCACCACCCAGGCGCCCTCTACGAACTTTGTTGCCACGAGCACCACAAAGACGGCGCCGGTAATGGCGGCGCCAGCGATGTTCAGGGCGCGCTTCCAGCGCCAGTTGGGCTCGTAGTGGACGATCGTCGCGCCGGTGTTGAGGCTCTCGCCCGGCGCCAGCCGGCCCACGCGGGCCATCAGGTGCGACATGCCCGCCTGCGACAGGCAGAAACTGAGCATCACCCCCAGCGCATAGAGCGGCAGCATGGCGATCTCATCCGCCCGGAACAGGAGCACCAGCCCCGCCGAGAGCAGCGCCAGCGCCACAATCCCTGAGCTGTACACCAGGCGGTCGCCACGGTTCTGCAGCCAGCGCGGCATGAACCCCTCGCGCGCCAGGATGTAACTCAACCGCGGAAAGTCTTGGAAACCTGTGTTGGCCGCCAGGAAGAGGATCAGCGCGGTGAACACCTGCACCCAGTAGTAGAGCCAGCCGCGGCCGGCCACCAGGCGGGTGAGCTGCGAGAGGATGCTCTCGCCAAGCTCCTCGGGCGTCAGATGCATGGTGGTGGCCAAGAACGAGATGCCCAAAAAGAGCGTCACCGCGATGATGGCCATGGCGATCATGGTGTGGGTGGCATGGCGCGCCTCGGGCGGCTTGAAGGCCTGGACACCGTTGCTGATGGCCTCGATGCCGGTGAGCGCCGTACAGCCGCCCGAAAAGGCGCGCAAGAGCAGCCAGATCAGCGCCAGGCCGGTGGCGTCGCGCACGGGCGGCGTCGTGGTGGCGTTGACCGGCAGGGGCGCCGTGCCAAAGAGGCCCAGGTGGCGCACCAGGCCGATGAGGATGACAACCACCGCGCCGACCACAAAGGCATAGGTGGGCACGGCAAAGATGGTGCCGCTCTCGCGAGCGCCGCGCAGGTTGATCCACGCGATCAGTGTGATGGCTGCCAGGGCGATCAGCACACGGTACTCCGTCGCCTCAGGAAAGGCGGATGTGACCGCCCGCACGCCAGCCGACGAAGAGACGGCCACCGTCATGACGTAATCGATGAGCAGGGCCGCGCCGGCCAGCAGCGAGGGGTAGCGCCCCAGGTTGTCTTTGGCCACCATGTAGGCCCCGCCGCCCGACGGATAGTGATAGATGGTCTGTATGTAAGAGTAGACCACCATCAAGATCAGCGAGGCCACCGCCAGTGCCAGGGGCAGGGTATAACGCAGAGCGGCGCTACCCAACAGGATGAGCACGCTCATGATGGCTTCGGTGGCATAGGCATTGCTCGAGATGGCATCAGAGGCAAAGACGGCCAGGGCCCGCATCGTGTCGAGGCGTTCGTGCAGCTCGTAACTGGTGGGAAAGCGCTCGCCGATCAGAAAACGTCTGACGTCGCGGGCCTTGATTGCTGGCATGCGCATGGTATAGTCACCCTGTGTGATGGCGTGCTGTGGCGCCATGAGCATAGCGCGAGCATGTGTGGCTGCAAATCGTCGAGGCCATTTTGAGGCCCGATTGTAGAGGAGAGAGCGATGAGTCAAGCCGTGATACCGGCGATCGCGGCGCTGTTAATTGCCCTGGCCACCTGGCAGGGCCATCAACGCGCCATGGCCAGCGGCGAGCGCCAGACGCAGGGGTACTATCGGGGGCGCGGGCTGGCCTGGGGGTTGGCCGCGGGGTTGGCCATTGACGCGCTGCTGGTGGCGCTCACCGACAGCAGCCTGCTGGCTGTGGTCGTCAGCGTGCCGCTGGGGCTGGCAGGCGGGGCGCTGCTGGGCTGGCTGTGGGAGCGTCGCCACGCAGGCGAGCTGCGGCCTCTCAACTCGGAAGACCTGGAGATGCGCCGTTTTGCTGTGGCGCTGGGGCTGGGCGCCATTGTGCTGGGCGTGTTGGCGGTGCTGGGCATTACCGTGTTCTCTCGCTAACGAGACTGGCCAGGCGACCAGGTGGCGGGCTGGCCGGCTGCCAGAGGTCGAATGCCTGGCCATATGCTAGGCTGGGCACAAGCACAGCTGGAGGTTGATGATGGGAGCGAGTGCGTGGTTGGTGGTGGCGTTGGGCGTGTTGGGCCTGCTGCTGGTGGCCGTACTGCTGTCTCGGCGCGGCGCCCGCGAGCAGGCGCAGGCCCAAGATCCGGGTCGGCCAGAGGGCTACTATGTTGGCATGGGCGTTGCGCTGGGCATGGCGTTCGGTTCGGCGCTGGCGATGGTGCTCGATCTCATCACCGCAGGAAAGATGTCATACTTGAGCATCGGGCCCGCCATTGGCCTGCCCATCGGCGCTGGCATAGGCTCGGCCCTTGAACAGCGCCACAAAGACGAGCTGCGCCCACTGACGCCGCGTGAGCACCGCACGCAGCGCGTGTCGGTCATCGTGGCGGTGGCGGCCGCGGTGCTGGTGGTGCTGGGCGTGCTGGCCATGGTAGTGTGGCGATGAGCGGCGTCGCCAGGCGCTGGCTGGCGTTTCTGCTGGCCGTGCTGGTGTTCGCGCTATTGCACGAGGGCGCTCACGTCGTCATGGGCCTGCTGTTTGGCGAGTTTGAGGCCTTTCACGTGCGGCCGTTCGGGCTCGAAGTGACCTTTCGCACCACGGTGGCCCAGCGCTCGGGCTTGCGCTGGGCGTTGATCTCGGGCGTGAGCAACGTGGCGACGGTGTTGCTGGGCTATGGCCTGCTGTGGGGGGCGACCCGCCTCGCGACGCTGGAGCAGCCCTGGCTGCGCGGCGTGGCGTTCTACCTCACCACTCTCTGCCTGCTGCTAGACCCGCTCAATCTGTCCATCGGTCCGTTCATCTACGGGGGCGACGCCAACGGCATTGCCGTCGGGCTGAATATCAGCAGGCACATCGTGCAGGGGATGGCCCTGGGCGTGCTGCTGGTCAACCGCGAGCTGGTGGCCAGGCAGGTGCTGCCGCGCTATGGCGTGTCGATCGTCAACCCGCTGCTCAAGCCCTGGCTACCCGGCAAGCCGCTAGCTGGCTGAGCGGGCATTTGCGCGCCTACCACGAGGCGGTATAGGATAGACGCATCTGGCCGCTTGGCCGACAAACTGTGGCGGAGGGTGCATCATGGCGAAAAAGTGGCGCGTGGCGGTGTTAGGGTTGGGGCACTGGTATTCAGGTTATGGCCTGGCGCGGGCCTTGCCCGAGTATCCCAAGGCCGAGCTGGTGGCGGTGGCCGACCTGAACGCGGCGCACGCCAACGAGTTTGGGCAGACGTTCGGCGTTGACGCCTACACCTCGTATGAGGCGCTGCTGGAGCGCAAAGACATCGACATCGTCCACATCGCGCCGCCGGTGTGCGACATCCCCCAGTGCGTGATCGGCGCCGCGCAGGCCGGCAAGCACATGATCATGGGCAAGCCCATGGCCATGAACATCGCAGAGGCCGACGCCATGGTTGAGGCGGTTGAGCGCTCGGGCGTGGTGTGCGTCTGCTTTCAGCATGCCGGCGTGATGCGTTCGGCGGGGCTCAAGCGGCGCATCGACGCGGGCGAGATCGGCGACGTGGTGGTGATGCACAGCACCGGCCGCTGGTCTATCGCTGAGGACTGGTACCATTCGGGGCGGGGCGGCTGGTTCACCGACCCGCAGTGCGTGCCCGGCGGCTCGTTCATCGATGAAGGCATCTATGGCATCGAGCAGTTGCTCTATCTGGCCGGCAGCGACATCGTCAGGATCGAGGGGCGCACGGCCAACTATGTGCACAAAGAGCTCGAGGTAGAGGACTATGGCTTTGCTACCTACACCTTTGCCAACGGCATCATGGCTACGCAAGAGGCCTCGTGGACCATCAACTCGCCCCGCAAGACGGGTCCCTCGCCCAAGGCCAACAGCGTGCGCCGCACCGAGATCATCGGCACGGGCGGTGAGATGATCGATGACGGCCTGCGTATGCCCGGCATGGGCGTGCTGGCCAGCGGCGCCGAGGGCTGGGCCTTTGAGCGCCCCGGCGGCGAGTTCGGTGGGCCCACCCCGCCAGGGCTGGTGGCAACCATCATCGACTGCCTGGAGCAAGACAAGGCGCCGACGATGAGCATCCGCGAGGCGCGCAAGGCGTTTGGCGTGGCGCTGGCGTTCTACGAGGCGGCGCGCACCGGCACGGCTGTGGCGCCCTTCTGAGCGCAGTCATTCATCGCGAGCAAGACAGCGAGGGCCCAGAGGGGCCCTCGCTGCGGATTGCGGCGCACCTCTGGGGGCCTGGGAGGCGCATCTGACAGATCGTGCCGAGTGTGGTATACTGTATGTAGAGGCTGTGGCCGCCAGGCCACAACCGGTTGTGTCAGATCGTCGCGCAGATGCGCGATCCCCTTGCTGCCAGTTGGTTCGTTGAACCCTCTCTGTGAGCGAGAACAAGGATTGGCTCCAGCCAGCGTGTGTCCATCCGGTTGGGCCGAGCCGACACGTCTCGAATCCATTCAATGAAGGAGAGGTATGCTCAACGAAAAGAATCTGGCAACGCGCTTTAGAGAACTACTGCTGGGTGGCGAGTACGACTATGCCCTGCCGCGCCCCAACGAGGTGATCGAAGCGGTCATCCTGGCGCGCAACGGCGGTGATATGATCGTCGACATCGGTGCCAAGCGTGATGCTGTGGTGCCGGCGCGCGATCTGCAGCGCGTCTCGGCCGAGCGCGTCGAGAAGCTCGAAGTAGGCGACACAATCCCTGTGATGGTTATGCGTCGCGGCGTCAACACCAGCGATCTGATACCGGTCTCTTTTAACCAGGGACTGCAGCGCGAGGACTGGTTGCGGGCGGTGGAGCTGCACGAAAGCGGCGAGATGGTCGCCTGTGAAGTGACCGAGTTCAACCGCGGCGGCGTGGTGGTCACATTCGGCCGGTTGCGCGGCTTTGTGCCCAACTCGCACCTGGGCTCGCTGGCCTCGGGCGGCCGACACGGGCAGCAAGAGGAGAGCAAGGCGGCCCTGGTGGGGCGCGAGCTCAAGCTGGCAGTCATCGACGTGGATCAGGCCCGGCGCCGACTGGTGCTCTCGCGGCGCGCCGTGGAACGCAAGCTGCGCAACGAGCTATTGCACGAGCTCGAGCCAGGCAACATCCGCAAGGGTGTGGTGCAGAACATCGTCGATTTCGGCGCCTTTGTCGACCTGGGCGGCATCGATGGGCTGGTGCACATCTCTGAGCTGGCCTGGGAGCGCGTGGAGCACCCCTCTGAGGTGGTGTCTCTGGGCGACGAGATCGAGGTGCAGGTGCTCAACGTCGACATCGAGCGGCAGCGCGTCGGCCTGAGTCGCAAGCGGCTGTTAGGGAACCCGTTCGAAGAGGTCACCGCGAACCTGAACATCGGCGATGCCGTGTCTGGCCGCGTGACGAACGTGGTGGATTTCGGGCTCTTTGTCGATATCGGCAAGGGCGTCGAGGGCCTGGTGCACAGCTCCAAGATCGGCGATGCCTATGGCCTGGCCGACCCCGATGTTGAGGTGGGCTCTGAAGTGCTGGTGCAGGTGCTCTATGTCGACCGCGACAAGGAGCAGGTCAGCCTGAGCCTCGTCGAGGTACTGCGCGAGGATGAGGTGCCGCCAGCTGTGGCCGATGAGGCGATAGATGAAGGTGCGCTGGTCAGTGAGGATGAAGGCGATGAGGCCGAAGAGACCGTGGCCGATGGCGGCGTGCTGCTCTACTAGCGCCATCGCGTTACCGTAGCGGCCGTCTGGGTGCAAGGCACCTGGGCGGCCGCTTGCTTTTCACCAAAGGTGCGTGGCATACTCGCGCCATCTTGCCATGCAGAGGAGGTCCATCGTGCGGCTCTTTTTCCTGGGTACGGGCGCTGCCGAAGGGTATCCAGCGCCGTTCTGTCACTGCGAGAACTGCGAACTGGCGCGACAGCGAGGCGGGCGCAGCCTGCGACTGCGCAGCTCGCTGCTGGTCAACGACAATCTGTTGATCGATTGCAACGATATCGTGGCGGCCTGCGCGCTATACGGAGCCAACCTCGACAAGGTCACCACCATGCTGATGACCCATAGCCACACCGATCATCTGGACCCCGTGGAGATGAGCTGGCGCGCCTATCCCTTTGCCAAGACGCCTGTGCCTACGATGGCGGTGCTGGGCCCGTGGGATGCCACGGCGCGGATGGAGGCCATGTGGGGCCGGCAGAACGAGCACCACCGTCTGTGGATGGCCGACGTCAGGCATGGCGTCAGGATCTGGCGCGATGGCTACACCATCACACCGCTGGCGGCCAACCACGGCACGGCCTACCCGACCATCTATGCCATCGATGACGGCAAGCGCAGCATCCTGTACTCGACAGACACGGGGCGCTACCCCGAGGCGACCTGGGAGAGGATCAAGACGCTCAAGTTCGACGCGGTGATCATCGACGAGACGATGGGCTATGGCCCCAGTGGCGGCCACATGAACGCTGAAGATGTGATCTACTATCGCGAGGCGTTTGAGGCCGAGGGCCTGCTCAAGCCGGGTGCACTGTTCATCGCGCAGCACTTTTCGCACGGGTACAACCCGCCCTATGAGGAGCTGTGTGAACTGTTTGGGCCGCATGACATCGCCGTGGCCTATGACGGGTGGAAGCTGGACATCTAGCGCCAACGCGAGGGAGGTGAGGAGATGAAGTGTGCCGACTGCGGCGCCGAGAACGCCGAGGGGAGCAAGTTCTGTGGTCAGTGCGGCGCCAGGCTGGAGCAAAAGTGCCCGAACTGTGGTGAGACGGTGCCGCCCAGCAACAAGTTCTGCCCCTCGTGTGGCACGCGACTGACGGCGCCATCCACGGCGGCAGAGCCGGCCGCTGCGCCCCCGTCTGTGGCGCCAGCTCAAACGACCAGACCGGTTCAACCAGTGGCGCCGGCGGCGCCACCGCCCGCGGCCCAGAGCTACAGCCAGCCCACCTATGGCCCGCCCGCACCGCCCAGCTACGGGCCGCCGCCCCCGCCAGCGGCGCCTGCCTATGGGCCGCCACCCGCGCCTGCCTATGCGCCCCCAGCCTATGACGTGCGCAGCGGCCCAGCGCCGGCGGCCGGCTATGGCTTTAGCCCGACGAGTACGGCAGCAGACAGCGGCTATGTGGCGGGCCCCACGGCTGGCCTCGCCGCACCGTGGCCTGGCGCGCAGTCTGCGTGGGTCTACAAAGGGCTGGCGCCGCGCTTTTTTGCGCTGTTGATCGA
>JAAYDS010000429.1 GCA_012729155.1 Chloroflexota bacterium
CGACAGCCTGCAGCCATTCGTCCAGCGGATGGCCAACATGGCCACAGGCGCGTTCGCCCAATAGCTGCTTCACCACAGGGCTCTGACCAACCAATTGGCCTTGTGGTGAGACCACAAGCACCGCCTCTGTAGTTAGGCTCAAGAGTCGCTGTAACAGGAGGTTGTCCACAAGGCTCAAGACAGAGGTACCCCGACAAGGCGCCATCATCGCTGGTGCTCCGCACCCGGCTGCGCAAATCCACGTATCATCATTCTCACATCCTGGTATGGGCAGTGGCCTCAGAGCCCCCCAGCTCTTGCCCAATGGCACGGGCCACGCCCTTCGTTATGTAAGGCATTATACCATAATCTGAGGATAGATCACCGCTGCTTTACGCTCAAAGTTCAGGGATAGCGCCAAAGGGGCGGCTCGCACGGCAGCCACCCCTACTCTGCGGTACTCAGGCGTAACTGGGCGACTCGCCCATGTACTTTTTGATGAGGTCGCGCAACTCGGGGAGATTCACAAAGCGGCTGTAACCATGAATGACGCCGAGCACTTTGTTGGGGTCGCTCTTGGCGTGAAAGCTCACCGTGCCACCACCAGACGTGGTTGCACGGGCATAGGCCTTGCCCGCTTCGGCCCAGGCAAAGCTAAAGTCCTGGCTCTTGGGGAAATAGCCGGTCGCCGACATGCCCGTCTCGTCAACTCTGATGACGGGATTGCTCAAACAGTCGATCACCTGGCGGACAAGAACGACGATCAATGCCAGGCCCACGATGGAAAAGACCGCGTCCATAAAGCCAGTGACGGCGCCGCCAAACACCAGATAGGCGCAAAACGCAACACCCAACAGACACAGCACCCCAACCAAGATGAGCTTGCCCCGCTCCTTGCCCTGCCGGAACTCGGCCATTTCTCCTCCTGTTATGCAATCCACTTCACGCAATTCTAGCTAACGCCACGCCAGGCTGTCAAGCCAACGTCAGCCGGCTGATGTCAGAGATCAGGCCTGATAAGGTGGCAACCGCAGAACCATGATGCGACTGTTGAATGTGTGCGGCGGGCGGCCCTGACGCAAGGCCGCCCGCGCCTCAATCAGCACCTCGGGTGGAGCGTCTCCCTGCGCCCAGGCCGGTAGCGGGTCGCCCTCTTGTGGCGGCCTCACTGCCTCAAACCCGAGGCGCGCGTAGGTGGTGTAGGGCAGCGTTCCCGCCCACACACAGTAGTTAAAGAGCCCGGACGGCGCCCCCGGCCCGATGATGCCCGCATAGCCGCGGGTGCGTGCCCAGCGGATCGACTCTTGCAGCAGCGCCGTGCCGATGCCTCGCGAAAAGTAGCGCTGGTCGGTGCCATCAAAGATGGTGTGCGCTCGATCGTGGGTGGCTAACTCGGCGGCATAGGTGTCTACGGTGCGCCCGACGTGAAAGCAGGCATGGCACCAGGCCACACCCTCAAAGCCCGAGCCCATGACATAGTTGAGGCGCCCATCAGGTAGGCGGTCGAGCGTGGTAGGCAGCTCGATGCGATAGGTGTGCAGAACGCCCACACAGCGCTCGCCCTCCCAGGCCGCAATGCCGACGGTCCCTTGGGTGGCAAAGAGGTTGTTAAGCACCTCGGCGTCATCTCCCCAGCAACGCCAGGGGATGCCATTGATCTCGGCAAGGGTGGCCGGCCGAATGTCGATACGGGTGCCGTCAGGAGCAGTCGGTTCTACCATAGGTTGCCTCCACGTTGCGGTACGCTTCGAGATCACAGCGTGCGAGCGACTGCCAACCGATGTAGCCTTACTGTACCGTGAGTGTTTCTGCCGGTCAAGGCCCAAACGTGAGGCCCAGCCATTGCTGGCTGGGCCTCGAGGCAAGGAGAAGTGTGAGTTGGAAAGGAGATACGATGTACCCGTCTGGGGCCTTGGCGGGTCCCCGTCCGCTAGAGCCCCTATGTGGTTGTCACGTCGGTGCCGTCCATCACCGACACAACTATACTATCAAATTTGCTCAAGTTTGTCAAGTATTCTTGCGTCACATCGTAGAGATTGGTGACGACAGCATCAGCCCTGCCGACGCGAGGCTTCCCAGGCCATCTGAGTCAGCTCGTAGCGACGCCCCTCAAAAGCGATCGGTGCGCCCTGCTCGTCATTGCTGAGCGAGGTCATTTCGCGGGCCACCAGCGCAAAGCCCAGGCGCTCGAGCAGGCGGCAAGAGGCGGTGTTGGCAGTGGCGGTGCCTGCGATAACCTTGGCTGCGTTCAGGGCAACAAAGGCGTGCTCGATGGCGGCGCGGCAGGCTTCGCTGCCATAGCCCTGGCCACGATAGAGTGGATCCAGGCTATAGCCCAGATGGCAAATGATGCCGTCATCAGTCTCATTCACGTCCAACGCCACATAGCCGATCAGCCTCGCGCTTGCGCGCAAACACACAGCGAGGTAGTCGTCGCCTTCGGCAAACCAGCGCGCTATACCCTGCAGCGACTCATCATCGGTGGGCCAGGCATGGTCATAGCGGGCCACTTCAGTGGCCTTGTGCCGTATCACCAGGCCCTGCAGTGCACGCCAGTCGTTCTCGCCAAAGTTGCGAATCTGTAGCCGCTGTGTCTCCAGGGATCGCATTGCCACCTCCAGATACACCTGATTGCTGTCAGAGTATGCCAGTGCGCCACAAAACAGCAACAGGCGCTATAGCTGAACGCTATAGCGCCTGTGAGCTCTATCTCGTAGGACGACCGTCGCCCACAGTCCAGTGTTTAGTCGGGCAGCACCAGCTCCTGGCCAACGCGGATCAGGTCTGGATTGTTGCCGATGACATCTTTGTTGAGCTCATAGAGCTCGCGCCAGCGGCTCATGTCGCCCAGTACATCACGCGCGATCTTGCTGAGCGAGTCGCCAGGCTTGACGGTGTACTTTTCCGGCTCGTACGTGCTCAACTGCTCCTTGGCCGCAGCCAGCTCAGCCTCGGCCTCGGCGACCTTTTTGCGCGCCTCTTCGGCAGCAGCCGCCTCTTTCATCTCAGCCACCTTGGCGGCGGCCTCAGCCTTCTGGGCTGCAACCGCGGCCTGGACCTTGGCAGCCTCTGCGGCGGCAGCAGCCTTGAGCTCCTCAGCCGGAGCTTTGATCTCGGAGACAGCCTCTCTGGCCTGCTCCTTGGCCTTCTCGGTAGCACTTGCAGCCTGCGCCTCGCGCTGACGCGCTTCGGCGTCCATGCGGCGCGCTTCGGCCTGCGCATCCTCGGCTGCCTTTTTGCGGGCGGCCTCAGCACGAGCACGTGCAGCCCTGGCCTCGGCCTCGGCCTTTTGGGCCTCGGCCTTGGCGGCGGCCTCTTCCTGCTCTTTCTTGCGGCGGCCGCGGTTAAGCAGCCCGCTGATCAGTCCCTCACGTTTGACCATGACACTTCTCCTCATTCGGCCAAGGTTACTGTACGTCGC
>JAAYDS010000430.1 GCA_012729155.1 Chloroflexota bacterium
GCATCTTGCGGGCGCTTGCCCGCGCTCTGGGCCTGAGCGTGTGGCTGGCTGTAGTGCCCGGTGGACGCACCTATGTGGTGCTGGCCGTCTTGGCCCTGCTGGCAGCCACGATGAGCAGTACGGGCCGACGTGTTCACTGGGAGATACTCACGCCGTTGCGATTGGCCTATGCCTCAGTCATCAGTCGACTGGCTCTTGTGGCGTTGGGCGTTGACCTGGACGCCTACGCAGGCGCATCGTTCCCCAATCCGCTCTCGGCCTGGCTGCATCCCACAGCAGCGGCAGTGGCAAGTGTAGGCTGGTGTTGGGTCAAGGCCGCGTCAGTGAGCAAGGGACGAGGGCGGTCGGTGATGATCGCCCTCATGAGCATCAGTCTGCTGGGCTGGGGAGTGGCCGTGGCCTGGCGCCACCTCAGCCATGGAGCGACGGGCAGCGACCCGTACACCTACCTACAGATGGCGCTCGATCTGCTAAACACCAGAACGGCTCTGCATCGCTTTGAGCTCGCCACGCTGGCCACAGAGCTGCGCATTGCCACCTGGCCGACCGTGCCGGTGGGCTATAACGCCCCGGCTGGCGGCCATGCGGCGTCTGTGTGGCCGGCTGGCTGGTCACTGGCTCTGGCTGGCGCATTTCGGCTGGGCGGCGAGCCCCTGGCCATGTGGCTGGCGCCTCTGTGCCACCTGGCAACTGCAGTGGTGAGCGGCCTGCTAGGCGCAGAGATACACCGCGGCCAGGGCAGTAGGGTGCAGTGGGCTATCGGCGGCCTCACGGCGACGCTGGTACTCACCTCGTACGAAGGAATGACGCGTACTCTGGTGCCCATGGCCGATGCGGCCGCGAGCCTGTGCGGCGTCGCCATGTTTCTTGCTCTGCTAAGAGCAGTTCGCAGCAACCGTCTTGGGCTGAATCTGATCGCGGGACTCTTGTGGGGGGCCACCTACGCTGTTAGGCACCCACAGGTATGGTTGGGGTTGGGTGGCATATTGCTGCTCGTGACGTTTGAGCGACCCTGGCCCCGGCGGCTGGCCAGCCTAGCCTTCTATTGCTTGGGCGCCGCGGCGCTGGCGCTGCCAGATCTGGCGTACCATCGCAATACGTTCGGCTCGCCCTGGCTGCCAGAATCGAGCGAATGGTTGCTCCTGGCGCTGGGCAACATCCCCCAGATGTGGGGCGCGCTGTGGCGCGATGGGTGGTGGCGTCAGAACGAGTGGGGCTATCTGTGGCCGTGGCTGGCCGTGGGCCTGGTAGAGGGCCTGCGACAGCGTGCACATCGCAAAACCTGGCTGGCCCTCACTGTGGGCTATGGCAGCTGCCTGCTCTTTCATCTCAGCTATTGCGCTCTGCGAATGCGAGATCTAACGCCGCTCTTCCCGTGGATGGCGCTGTTAGTTTCTTGGGGGGCATGGCGATTGACCAGGGCCGTCTCAGAACACGGCCCACGCCAGTTACGCAGCGTATTGGCGGCGCTGCTGGCGTTGAGCCTGGCGGCTCGCAGTGCCCAGACGCTGCAACTGGCCACACAGCCAAACGTGTGGACATTCGGCTATGTCACCGCCGCCGAACGTGTGGGGCTGGAGAGCCTGTCCACGCTCACCCCCACCAACGCCGTCATCGGCACCGGGCTGAACGCTGGCGCTGTGCACCTCTACGCACAGCGTGCCACAGTGCGGCCGGCCGTCTGGAGCGAGACCGAGTTCGCAACCATGGCCGAAGCTCTGGCCGCTCGTAATCGACCGCTGTATGTCCTCGATGACGGGGAAGAGATGGCCTCCTGGCTGGCCAGTTATGACGGGCAGATTGAGGCCATCGCTTGGGTGAACATCCCCCGCATGGGCCGTGGTGGCCAACACCAGGGCGCCTCTGGCATGTTGTACCGTCTGCAGCACTGAGCGCAATTGGGAGTGCACCGCCCGTTCGTGTCCAATGAAGTGACCATCGCACCGAAACATGACCGCCGGGTCAGCTGAGAATCACTCCAGCAGCGCAGCCCTTTCCTGGTCGCGTTGGGTAAAGGCATCACGAACGTTCTGGGCAGCACTGAGTGGCGCCCCGGCTGTTTGGGGGGGCGACTCTTGCTGCTGATGGATGGTGCGACGCGGCTGTCTGGGCTTGACGGTGCCGCGCTAGGTGCGCCAGCCTGCCGGCGCAGTGGCCAGCACGCCGGTCTCGCTCACTCGCGGCTCCATTCGTGCTCAGTGCATGCCAAAAGTTGCTCTGATGGGCCATATCGTGATAGGATGGGTCTTGGCTTGCGCCACCTCTATCGCAGCACGCCAGGAATGACCCAATGCCTGCACGCCAGCAGGCCTTGGAGGGACTATGAAAGCCGTCGCCATTACCGGGGTTCGCCAGGCTGAGCTGATCGATCTGCCCGAGCCACACGCCCGAGGGCACTGGGTCGTCGTCAAGGTACATACCGCGCCCATGTGCACCGAGTACAAAGCCTGGCTGGCGGGCGCGCCTACGCAGAACCTGGGCCATGAGGCCGTTGGCGAGGTGGTCGAGGTGGCCCAGCCTGGCAGGCTGCACGTTGGAGACCGTGTGGTGGTCATGCCGCTCTATGCCTGTGGGCAATGCCAGCTGTGCCTCAGTGGCGACTTTATCCACTGCCAGAACGGCACCAGTGTTGAGGCTTTCACTGGCTCACCGGTCGGCAGCTCCACCTATGCGCAATACCTACTCAAACCCGACTGGATGGCGCCGCGCATTCCCGAGGATATGCCCTATGATCTGGCGGGCCTGGCGCTGTGCGCGCTTGGCCCCTCTTTTGGCGCCATGGATCGTATGAACGTCACAGCGCTGGACACGATCCTGATCACAGGGCTGGGGCCAGTGGGACTCGGAGCCGTCGTCAACGCGGCCTATCGCGGCGCACGCGTCATTGCCATGGACAGTGTGCCCTTTCGCGCGGCCTACGCACGCCGGCTGGGCGCCGAGACCGTGCTTGATCCAAACGACACCCAAGCGTTGCAGGCCGTGCTCGAACTGACCACCGGCTTGGGCGTAGACAAAGCCCTCGATTGCTCGGGCACTGTCGCCGCCCAGCGCTTTTGCCTCGACGCCGTGCGGCGTCGAGGACAGGTAGCCTTTGTGGGTGAGTGCAACGAGCCGCTAGAGCTCATCGTAAGCCCTGATCTGCTACGCAAGGGCATTGCCGTGCTGGGCTCGTGGCACTATAACCTGAACCTGTATCCACAGGTTCTGCAGGTAATTCGGCGTTCACCTGTGGCGGCGCAGCTCATCAGCCATACCTTTCCACTCAGTCAGGTGCAGCAGGCGCTGGCGCTCTCGGCCACGCACGAGACGGCCAAAATCATGCTGCATCCCTGGGAATAAACCGTACTCCCCCCGCAAAGGAGCGACACCGTGAAGTATATCGCTGCCATCGATCAGGGCACCACCGGCACGCGCTGCATCCTGTTCGACCATGCCGGCAACGCCTCGACCATGGCCTACAGAGAGCACACGCAGATCTTTCCGCAGCCTGGCTGGGTAGAACATGACCCCCTCGAGATCTGGCATGCCGTGCTCGAAGTGCTGCACGGTGCCCTCGACCAGGCAGGCGTAGATGCATCCGTGATCGAGGCACTGGGCATCACCAACCAGCGCGAGACCACCCTGGTATGGAACCGCCATACCGGCAGGCCCTACTATAATGCCATCGTCTGGCAGTGCATGCGCACCCAGGCGATCTGCGAGCAACTGATCGCCGATGGGCTGGAAACGTTCATCCGCGAACGAACCGGGCTGGTGGTAGCCACGTATTTTGCTGGGCCCAAGCTCAAGTGGCTGCTCGAAAATGTTACGGGCCTTCGCGCGGCGGCCGAGCGGGGAGATGCTATCTTTGGCACGGTGGATAGCTGGATCGCCTGGAATCTGACCGGTGGCCCTAACGGCGGCGCTCACATCACCGATGTCACCAACGCCTCGCGCACCATGCTGATGGACCTGCGCACCCTCGAGTGGGATCAGGAACTACTCGACATGCTGGGCATCCCCCGACAGATGCTGCCCGAGATACGCCCATCGAGTGAGGCGTGCACCTTTGGCGCCACGCCCACAGC
>JAAYDS010000431.1 GCA_012729155.1 Chloroflexota bacterium
AGCAACGGGGCGGCCTGACGGCCGCCCCGTTGTGGATATTCACCGGAGCGATCAGCCGACCGCAGCCTCTTCAGTCGCAGCGCTCGAAGGGCCAATCTCATCCAGCCACTTGTTCCAGCCCCAGAGCAGATCGCCCCCGACCTTTAGCTCGCGCCAGTAAATGCCATCGGCAGGCACGACTTTGCCGTTAGGCGACTCAAGCACGGTGCCATAGGGCACGATGAAGGCGACATCGCTGTACCCGGCCTCTTCGCGCAGCTTGAGCCCGGCAGGCGCCTTGACCATGAAAAAGCCCTCGGGCAAGTCTGGCATGACAGGCGTATCGACGTTCCAAAAGCCAGGGTAGTTGTCCAGATGGGCCGCTGCACACCAGCCCGTGCCACGCTCGGTCTCGACTTTGGACCAGAGGATGTGGTCTAGCCATACTGAAGGCTCGTTAGGGTCTACCCAGACCAGCTCGCGGTGCTTGAGCGTGAACATCTCAAACCCATCGAGACCTGGCTCGAGGCGCAGCTTGAGCCCCACTGGGGCGTTCACCTTGGCCTCCTCAGCCGACACCATCATGGGGACGGCCAGGATCCCCAGCAAAACCAACACCACCACAAACAACACTGTGCGCCTTCTCATGCTTGCCTCCATGTATGCTCTACCAAATCCGACACAGACCAGCACACTTCTCCAGGCGAACTCACCTCACCAATGGTGAGGTGATCACAACAACTGACCACACTCAACAAGACTCTGCACAAGAGCGTACAACCATTATAGCACCAGCGTCATAGAAGTAAACCAGAATGAATGTTCGGTCTCTAGAGCTCAAAACTGGCCACCAGAAAAGTGTGGTCTGACGGTCGTTCTGCTCGACGCGGCTCGACATCAATCCAGCAATCGCGCGAGCGCTCGGCCAGAGCTGGCGTCGCCATGATGTGGTCGATGCGCCAACCCACGTTGCGCTCGACGGCGTTGCGCACGCGGTAATCCCAGTAGGTGTATTGTCCGTCCTCGTCGGGGTGATGCATGCGAAAGACGTCGACGAGTCCCCAGGCCATGGCCTGGGCATGGGCTTCGCGCACCTCGGGGTGAAAATCAACGTGATTGCGGTTCCCCTTGGGGTCGTGGAGGTCGCGTTCTTCAGGGGCAACATTGAGATCGCCTACCCACGCCAAGAGATCGTCAGTGACATAGTGCCGCTTGAGCAGCGCCCGCAACCTCCCATACCAGGCGAGCTTGTATTGGAAAACGGGATCATCTACCGAGCGTCCTTGAGGCACGTACGTATTGATGATGTTGATTCCGGCCACCCGGGCGCGGATCAGCCTGGGCTCGTCGCGATCGCCATCATCATCAAAGCCATACATCACCTCGTCGGGCTCGGCGCGCGACAGGAGCGCTACCCCTGCATGAGACTTTTGCCCGCGGAACACCACGTGGAACCCTGCGGCCTTGATCTCACTCTGCGGAAAGTCTGCATCCTGAACTTTGGTCTCTTGCACCGCCAGGATATCGATGTTCTCGCGGTCGAGCCATGTGAGCATCTGTTCGAGACGCACACGGATCGAGTTGGCGTTAAAGGTGGCAAGCTTCAGCAGCGTCATGGTCTATTGGGCCTCCTTTGGCGGCTGTGTCAGCAACTCAACCCTGTTGTTTTCATGCTAGCCGCTGCCACCGCGTTGGTCAAGGAAGGCCGTAGGCTCTGTATCGAGCAGTGGTTGGCGGCGTTCTAGCGCCCAAACCGATAGGCGCTACCCTGGTGCACGATCACCACGTCCAGGCCCAGGGCCAGCCAGCGCCCCCACTCCGGATGCATCTGCAGCAGTTCTGTGTAACGGGCGCACCCCAGTGCCACCTGCTCTTCGGCCATGCCCTCTACATACGCCGCATCGACCCAGGTGTCGCCCTGAAGCGCAAAGGTCTTGCCAGCAATGGTCTTGACGACGTCCAAACCGATGGGCCGATCGCTATCACGGAGTGACTGCTCAGCGATGCTATGTTCGACCGCCTTCTCACCGGTTACGGCCGAGGCGCCCAGCCCATATTCCGCCAGTTGACTCGCGCCTTGCACAGCGCCGACGCCATCCTCGCGAGAAGCTGGACCGCGCAGCATGGGGGCCACGGGCGGGATGGCATCTTCTCCCTCATCAGCCAGGAACGATGTGTAGGGTGTCAGAATGCCATAGCGCTTGGCCAGCGCAACCACCTCGTCAACCAGCTCCTCTTGAGCCCCGTGTAGTCGGATCTGTGCCAGCAGGTAACCCACCTTGCGCGCCGCCCAAACGGCCGGTACATGGTCAGCGCCGCCAGATGAGGCCAATGTCAGGCCGGTGATCGTCTGTACCACGCGGCCCTCTGCACGTGTGCCGCTCAGCTTGATCACCATCTCCCCGGGCTCGCTGTAGCGCCCTACCAACACCAACTGCTCGCCAGCAAAGAGATCGGGCAACGGCGTCGGATAGAGGTCGTAGGCGCCCACCCCAGTGATATCCAGCGTTACATCGGTAAGGGCGGGCTGGCTGATCTTGTCGTACAGAGCCGAGACACGCTGCTCGATGTTCTCTCCGGGGCGCACATAGGTCCCCGTACCATGGTGCCCGAGAGCGGCGCGGTCAAGCAGCAACGTGTTCACATCATAACCCACGCCAAAGGCGAAAAGGCGAACGTTGGGGCGCATGTCCCGGTCCAGATCGTCCAGAAGCCTGTCCACCGATACCTGCCCCACAGTGGGCAGCCCATCGGTCAGAAAGAGGATTACCTGCGCGCGATTGGCCACCGTCAGGTCAATGGCTGCATTAAATGCGCCTTCGATGTTTGTTCCCCCTTCGGCGCGCAGCTCCTGGATATGCTGTATAGCATCATCGACTCGCTCGAGCCCCAGCAGCTCGCTCGCAAAAGGCCGCACACTGCTACCAAAGCTCACGAGCCCGAAACGATCGCCGCGATTGAGGTTGCGCAACACATAGATGGCTGCCGCCTTGGCCTGGTCGAGCTTTTCGCCCCGCATGCTGCCTGAGGTGTCTAGCACGATGGTCACATCACGGCTCACGACGCGCGCCCCAGCGGCCGGCCCGGGCGGCATCAGCAGGAGCATAAAGTGGCCATCGCCGTCACCCTCGCGGTAAGAGAGCACCGAAGCGGCCACATCTTCTTCCTGGAGGCCATAGTAGAGTAGCACACCTGGCACAGTGGCTATCGATGCCCCACGGACAGTAACAAGCGTCTGCTCCGTGTCACGGTCTATGTCTAGGTCATGCGTGGGAGAGTAGACGACACCAATACCTTCAGAGGAGCGCAGCGCTGCTGCGAACGACCTCTGCAAGTCCTCGTCAGCCACAAGGCTCGTTTGGAAGGCATAGTCGAGCCGAATAAGGTCTCCCTCGCGAGGAAGCACCTGCGCATACCGCAGGGCAACCTGCACAGAGCCATCGGCCGGCACAGGAAAGACCCTGGCCCGCAGGGCGCCCTCGCCAGCGTATTCCAGCAGCGCAGGGTCGAGCCTCTGCCTCACTATATCGGTATAGGCCTGCAGGGCTTCATCAGCGTCGAGCAGTCGAGCCTCAAGACGCCGACCATCGATCCACAGGCCGAGGTCGGTTACGGCGGCTTGAGCAGGTAGAGGCATGACCAGATCGGCCTCAGCGTCGCGACGACCACGGTTAGAGAGCTCCAGTGTTACCTCAAAGACGGCCACCTGCTCGTCGACAGTGATCTTGACGTCGTGCGCCGACACCGTCACGAGATTCCGCTCCGGTTGAGCAGGCGGCTCGATGGGCACAGGAGGCAACAGCCTCTGCGCCTGGACAGGCAGTGCACCTGCCAGCAGAGCCAGTACTGCTATGCAAAGCAACAGTCGTCGCCTCATTCCTTCTACCCCCAGAAATGCCCTCTTGCCTGTACAACGTTAGCAGTACGCCGTCGGTTCCCACAGGGGCGATTGCGTCTGGAGACTGTCGTGCTATACTCGCAGCCGACAGCCTGCTCAAGCGAGGAGCGCCCATGCAAGATCGCGCTGACGTCCGTTGGCCCGCGTCCATTCTGGCGTTGCTCACGCTGGTCGTATTGCTGGCCACACCGCTACTCATCTATGTACGGCCAGGCTTTGCCGCGTTACAGTACAGGCAGTCTCGCTTTCCGGCGGCCGAAAGATTCGCTGATTCGGAGCGTGTACGCCTCTCCAATGCCCTCATCGACTATCTGCGCCACCGCGTGACAGACGACGAGCTAGCGGCATTGCGCACCGACGCAGGTGCCGTCGCTCTGAACGCTGCAGAGCTCAATCACATGGCCGACGTACAACGCGTGATGGATGGATTCTTTTGGGCAGAGGGCGTGGCCGCCGTAGTCTCGATCAGTATCGCTGCCTGGCTGTTACGAACCGGC
>JAAYDS010000432.1 GCA_012729155.1 Chloroflexota bacterium
CAGACGCGAGCTCGACCAGGCGCAGGTGGCAGCCTGGCTGCCGATCATGGCGGCGGCGCGGCTCACCGAGGGCATCCCCGAGGGCGAAAAGGCCTGGCTGCGGCGTGTGGCCGCTGGTGAGGCGTGAGAAGGAAACGGCAACAGGAGCACCACCCTTGACGATGGCCAAGGCTGATATTCAGGCGCTGCTCGCGGCGCAACTCGGTGGCGAGGTGACCAACCTGGCGCCGCTGGCCGAGGGCGTGTGGTCGCGTGCGTACGCGTTCAGCCACGGCGGCCGCGACTATGTAGTCCGGCTGGGCGCCTATGTCGAGGACTATCTCAAAGACCGCTTCGTTGCCCAGTTCAGCTCCGAGGCGCTGCCCATTCCGCAGGTGATGGCCCTGGGCGAGGCGCGGCACGGATATTTCGCCATCTCGGAGCGGCACGAGGGCGAGCATATCGACGGGGTGAGTGGCGCGCAGATGCAGGCGTTGCTGCCGGCGCTGTTTGCCGCGCTCGATGCTGCCCGCGAGGTCGATCTCTCGGCCACAAGGGGCTTTGGTGGCTGGGGGGCAGACGGATGCGGCGCGTGCACCAGCTGGCGCGACGTACTGCTGGCCGTCAACACCGACAACCCTGCTACGCGCACGCACGGCTGGCGCGCCAAACTGGCGGCATCGCCCGAGGCCCTGGCCGCCCACGACGAGACCTATGCCCACCTGATCGAGCTGGCAGAGGGCCTGCCCGAGGAGCGGCATCTGATCCACAGCGACCTGCTGCACTATAACGTGCTGGTGCAGCAAGAGCGCATCACAGCCGTGCTCGACTGGGGCTGCAGCCTCTATGGCGATCACCTGTACGACCTGGCCTGGCTGACCTACTGGCAGCCATGGTACCCTGCCTGGCGCGAGATCGACTTTGTGAAGGCTGCTCTGCAGCACTGGGATGCCATCGGGCTGGACGTGCCCGACTGGCGGCGGCGCCTGACCTGTTGCCAGGTGCACATCGGCCTGGGCGAGCAGGCCTATCAAGCATCGGTCGACCTGTGGGACACGCTCAAAGAGACCGTGCCCTACACGCTGGCCATTGCCCGCCGCGGCGAGGCCTAGGCGCGCGGGGCCACCAGATCGTCGGCCAGCTGGATGATGCGTTGCCGCAGGGCGAGCTTGTTGCGCCATTCGAGCGGGATGCCCGCCTCGCCGTACAGGGCGCCGGCCAGTTGGCCGTAGACCGCGCCGGTGGTGTCGGCGTCGTCGCCCAGGTTGACGGCCAGCAACGCGCCAGTGCGAAAGTCCTCGCTGTGATAGAGCGCCCATAGCGCCGCTTCGAGACACTTGACCACATAGCCCGAGCCCTCGATCTCTGGCGGCGCCTTGGCCTTGAAGGAGCCCGCTGCCACGGCGGCGATCTCGGGAGCGAGGGGCTCGCGCTCCCAGAGGCCTGTCACGGGTGCGTAGGCTGGGCCGAGCAGCGTCTCACGGTCGGCATCGTGCAGTGCGCCCCAGATGAGCGCGGCATAGTAGCGGCAGGCATCGACGGCCGCCTGGGCGCCGTGAGTCGTGCGCGAGCTCAGCGCAGCATGGGCGATGGCCTCTGTGGCGTCTGCGTGAAAGAACAGCGGCACGGGCGCAAGCCGCATCAGCGAGCCGTTGCCGGCTGTGAAGGGGTCGGTTGAGCCGGCGTGGGGCTCACCGGTGGCCTGAAAGCGGCGCAGGGCGGTGGCCACGGTGTTGCCGATGTCAAAGCAGCGGCCGTTGCTCGACATGTAGCCCTCGCGCCACCAGTCGACATAGCGTTGCATCTGGTCGGCGGCGTCAAAGCGCCCCAACTCGACGAGGCTGCAGGCCAGACAGAGGGCCATGCTGGTGTCGTCTGTCCACTCGCCCGGCCAGAGGCCAAAGGGCCCGCCGCCCACCATGTCGGTGAGTTGGTGTGGCCCTGGCTGGAACTCGAGCGTCGTCCCCAGCGCGTCGCCGGCCGCCAGGCCGAGCAATGCGCCACGCGAACGAGAGCGGAGATCGAGGGCAGGCATGGTGACCTCCTTGTACAGGCCAGGGAGGTATGCCGTAGCAGGCATCGGCCAAGCAGGGGCCTGGCGCCATAGAGGCGCACAGCAGGCGCGGGCGTGGCGTACCCAACGCAGGCCCCGAACCCAGGCAAAGCCAAGCGGTGAGGTTACGAGCGTCTCCCCAAGAATAGACGGCTCGCTGATACTATAGGCGGCTTTACGCTGCGGCGTCAAGAGGCAAGCGCGAGCGTCGCGTCAGGGCCGCCAGATGGTGGCGCCGATGAACCGCTCGCCGTCGCCGTCGGGCCGGTCGTTAAAGTAGTAGGCGGTTACCAGCGATCCGTCGGCGCGACAGACGGTGCGGGGATAGCCCAGGTCGCGGCTGCCGCCGCCGGCGCGCAAGGTGCGCTCGCCCGACCAGGTGGCACCCTCGTCGGTGCTGAGGCGCGCGGCGATGGTGTAGGGCGCGTCGCGGTTGCCATAGGTCAGAGCCAGGCGGCCGTCAGCCAACAGGGTGAGGGTGGGCGGGTTGCCCGCGTGGCCTGGCTGGCCAAAGGCCACCGGCCGCCCGATGTGACGCCAGGTATGCGCGACATCGTCAGAGCGCCAGAGGTCGATCCAGGCGGTGTTGTCGGCGCCACGGCAGCGGATGGCCGTGAGGATGGCGCCAGAGGGCAGGCGCACGCTGGCCGGCATGATGGCAAAGGCGCCAGTTGGCGGCTCAGGCCCGATAAAGGCGCGCAGCGTGAACGTGCGCAGGCCGTCAGCGCTGTAGGCACAGAGCACACGGCCCTCGTGGCCATCGGTTTTGTTGGCCGTGAGCAGCACCAGCGCCTCGCTCTCGTTGAGGGCCAGCACGTCGGTGCGCGCAGCGATGCCCGTCTGTCCGAACATGGGCAGCGCATAGGGCCCCTGCCAGCAGTGGCAGCGGTCGATAGAGACGTAGAAAAAGGACTGCACGCCTGCAGCGAGCCCGGTGCGGGCGCACAGGACGGCCAGATCGGGGTGCTGCAGGTCCCAGCAACGGGGTGAGGGCAGGGGCGCATCGCCGGCGGCAATGGCTGCTGCCACGCCCAGCTCGGGGAGCATGTGCTCGTCGGCCGAGAGCGCACGCCCGCGGGGCGTGCGCCCGGCGAAAGGCTCCACGCGCCAGGTCTCGCCGCCGTCGAGGCTGCGGGCCTGCAGCGTCTCAAAGGGGCGCGATACGTCTCGCGCGTGAAAGCGCCCCTGACTATCGTGGTAACCGGCAACAAAGCACAGCACCAGCTCGTCGCCCCAGGCCCACATGCCATAGTTGGCTGGCCAGCCGGCAAAGCGGCCTGGCTGGCGATAGACGGTCACCTGCTGCATGGGCGCGCCTCTAGTCAAATTCTCGAACGGCATCGAGCGAGGCGCCCATGGCAGCATCGGTCTGGCGCTCGACGATGACATCGATGACCGCCGGGCGGCCACAGGCCACGGCGCGCTCAAAGGCGGGGCGCAGGTCTTCGGGGCGCTCGACGCGCTCGCCATAGGCGCCAAAGGCCTCGGCCAGGCGCACAAAGTCTATGCCACGGCCGTCGTAGGTCAGGTCGACGCCATACTCGTACTCGTAGGCATAGCGCTGGTTCTGGCGAATGAGCGAGAGATAGCCATTGTTGACGATGATGGTGATGACGGGTACCTGATGCTGGCAGGCCATGGCCAGCTCTTCCATCATAAAGCCAAAGCCGCCGTCGCCCATGACGGCCACGGCGATGCGGTCGGGGCAGGCCACCTTGGCGCCGATGGCCGCCGGCAGGTCATAGCCTAGCGTGCCGGCGCCGCCCGAGGCGAGGTAGGTCATCGGGCGCGAGGTGTGCTGGAACTGGCCCGACCAGATCTGTGTGAGGCCGCAGCCGGTGGTGAACATGGCGTCTGCCGGGAAGAAGGCGTTCATCTCGTGGTAGACGCGCTGCGGCTTGATGGGCACCTGGTCAAAGTCGGTGCGGCGCGCCAGAGCGGCGCGCTCTTGTGGGATGGCGGCCACGCGGCCCTGCGGCTGACGGGGCGGCGTGCGGCGACGGGCTTCGGCGAGCAGCGCGTCGATGGCCAGGCCAGCGTCGGCGACGATGCCCAGCTCGGTGGGCACGATGCGGCCGATGTGCTCGGGCTCGATGTTGATGTGGATAAAGCGCCGCCCCTGGGTGTAGACGCTCAGCTTGCCGGTATGGCGGTCGTTAAAGCGGCAGCCGATGCCCAGCACCAGATCAGAGCCGAGGAACATGCGGTTGCCAAAGGGGCTGCCCACCTGAATGCCGATGTGGCCCACGTGCAAAGGATGGTCGGCCGCGATGCCGCCGGTGGCCATATAGGTGGTGACCACAGGCAACGCCAGGTGCTCGGCCAGTGCGACGCAGCGTTCAGCGGCGCCGCTCAACAGCACGCCGCCGCCCATGACCATGATGGGGTGCTCGGCGGCAAGCAGCAGGTCGATGGCGCGGGCGATCTGCGCCGCGTCTGGCGCGGGCCGGACCACGGGCAGAGGTGCGTAGGCGTCGGGGTCAAAGGGGATGTCGGCCATCTGCACGTCCAGAGGCAGGTCGAGCAGCACAGGGCCAGGGCGGCCCTCGCGGGCCGTCCAAAATGCCTTTTGCATGATGGCCGGCAACTGCTCGGGCACGGTGATGCACCAGGTAGCCTTGGCCACCGGCTTGCAGATGGTGGCAATGTCCACGGCCTGAAAGGCCTCTTTGTTGAGGTTATCGCGGGTGTTCTGTCCGGTGATGGCGATCAGCGGCATCGAGTCGACCTGCGCCGTATAGAGGCCGGTGACAAAGTTGGTGGCGCCGGGGCCCGACGTGCAGATGGCCAGAGCCATGCGCCCGCTGGCGCGAAAGTGGCCGTCGGCGGCGTGCACCGCGCCCTCTTCGTGCCGCGCGATATAGTGGCGGATCTGGGTGGACGTGCCCAGGTACTCGTATACAGGGTTGATGGCTGCACCGGGGATGCCAAAGGCGGCATCGATGCCCTCTTTTTCCAGGATACGGACGACGACCTCGGCAACACGCATGCTGATACACCTCTCC
>JAAYDS010000070.1 GCA_012729155.1 Chloroflexota bacterium
ATGCCGACAGCGCGGCTATCGCCCTTCCCTGCCGATCGAGCACCAGGCTGCGCCCATCGAATACTAGCTCATCGTTGGCGCCCACCTGGTTGACATACACAAAGGGCAGAGCATGCCGGCGAGCATGCGCGCTCATGAGGCTAAAGCGCACGGCTTCCTTTCCCATGCAGAACGGCGATGCCGAGAGATTGATCAGCACCTGAGCGCCCTGCGCGGCCAGCTCAGCAACAGGGTCAGCGTCATAGTAGCTGCGCGCGGCCCACAGTGAGCTGTCGTTCCAGGCGTCCTCACAGATATGCACGCCAAGCCGGAGGCCATGGAGACTGATGATCTGAGAGGCAGGTGCAGAGTCAAAGTAGCGCTCCTCGTCAAAGACATCGTACACGGGCAAGAGCCTTTTGTGCGCCTCTCCAACTATACGGCCGGAGCAGACGAGGACGGCCGAGTTGTGCAGGCCGCGGCCATGGCCATCGCTATGCCGCCGCGGCGCCCCAAACAGGATGCCAACATCCGGATGCTCACGAGAGAACGCGATAATCCGCTCGATGCCCCGTTCGACGTTATCCAGAAATGTATCGCGCTCCAGCAAGTCGCGCGGGGGATACCCCACCAGATAGAGCTCGGGAAATACCACAAGGGCAGGCGAATCCTGATTCAGAGATGACACGGTGGCCATCAACTGGTCAACGTTACCTGAGATGTCTCCAACGATGGGATCGAGCTGAGCGATGGCGATTCTCATGAGCGATGCTCCTGGAACCTTGCCAGCCCCTGGCGCAATGCACGATCCAGCAGCGGGTAGCTGTCTTCGCCATAGGCCACGAGAGTTACCGAGTGCGGCAATGGGTACTCGGCGAGGTAAGCCAACACTGTGCGCACTGCGATCCGCGCCGCCCGCTCGGGGGGAAAGCCATAGATGCCCGTGGAGATGGCCGGGAAGGCGATGGTCTCTAGGCCGTGCTCTGTCGCGAGTGCAAGGCTCTGCTGGTAGCAGCTAGCCAACAACGTCTCCTCACGGCTCTTTCCGCCCTGCCATACAGGCCCAACCGCGTGGATCACGTAACGTGCAGTGAGGCCAAAGCCGGGTGTCATCCGCGCCTCTCCTGTCGGACACCCGCCGAGAGCCAAGCAGGCCGTCATGAGCTCGGGCCCAGCCGCCGAGTGGATAGCCCCACAGACACCGCTGCCGGGCAAGAGCCGGGTGTTGGCCGCATTCACGATCGCATCTACTTCAAGCTTGGTGATATCGCCCGTCCACGCCTGAATGCGCTTGCGCATCTGCCCCTCCCCTCACCAAGAACGTCTTCGGGCATTATAGGCGGCCGCGCCCAGCGTCCCCAAAGCCGACGTCACTTGGGCAAGCTGCACATGGTTACACTTTGGTGCAGTCCACCTCACTGTCTATACTAGGGCGGTGACACAATCAGCTGCAAGAGACCCAGGTCAACGAGCTGTTGGCGCGGCAACCGGCGCTGACGCCCAGGGCCGAGTGTTGCTGTTTACACGGCCAACCGCTACCTTGCCGGTTAGCCTTACTGGGCCTGCCTGCGCGTTGAACTGCGCCCATTGCGGCGGCCGCTATCTCGCGCACATGCGCCCCGTCCAACAGGCCGACGCCACGGGCTATCGCAGTCTGTTGATCTCGGGTGGCTGTGACCCGCACGGGCGCGTGCCCATCACCAACGAGATCGACACAGTCAAAAGTCTGCGAGCCGGCCGTCGGCTCAACTGGCACGTTGGTTTTGCCAGAGAGACAGAACTGGCACGCATCGCGCCACTCGTCGACGTTATCTCGTTCGATATCGTCGGCGACAGTGACACTGCCCGAGAGGTCTACGGGCTCGAGTTGAGCCTGGCCGATTACCTGCAACAACTCTGCCAGCTAGAGCGTGTCGCTCCCGTGGTACCTCATCTCACCCTGGGACTGCGCGGTGGACGCATATCAGGCGAGGAACAGGCCCTGCAGGCGCTGGCCAAGCGAGACACGCGTCGGCTGATTCTGCTGATCCTGATTCCCACTGCCGGCACGCGCTATGCACAGGTCGAGCCGCCCCCTTTGGGCGAGGTAGCCAGACTGTTCGCTCTGGCGCGACAGCTGCTCCCCAGAGCGCATATCGATCTAGGATGCATGCGACCACACGGCCGGTATCGGCAACAGGTAGACTGCCTGGCCATCGAGGCAAACCTCGATGGTATCGTCAACCCGACTCGCGACGCAGAGCAGCTCGCGGTGAAGTTGGGGCGCACCATACAATGGGGAAACGAGTGTTGCGCACTCCTATAGAGGTGCCCCAGTGGCGTCTTTCGTCGGGCACCGCGGTCGTAGCCGGGTTGGCCACCGCGCGGCTCGATTGCGCACCTACCACGGCCTATGTCATGCTGGGGGAACGGTGCAGTGGCGATTGCGCTTTCTGCGCCCAGGCTCGCTCGAGCGCTGCCCGGGCTGACCTACTCTCGCGGGTGGCCTGGCCGGCGTATGGTGCCGAACATGCCGCAGCCGCCATTTCCTCGGCTTGCGACGCTAACGTGCTGCGGCGAATCTGCTTCCAGGTGACAACGGGGCCTGGGCATATCGACCGGGCTATCGATGCCGTGCGCACCGCGCGCAGCCTCACCGACGCGCCCATCTGCGTATCAGTGGCCGTGCCGAGTTGCGAGGAGATCGGGCGTTTGCTCGGCGCAGGCGCCTCACGCGTCACACTGGCCATCGACGCGGCCTGTGAGCGGGTCTATGCTGCCACCAAGTCGGGCTCTTGGGCACACGTCCGAATGCTGTTGAGGTCTGCCGCGCAAGCCTATCCACGACAGATCGGCACACACCTCATCGTAGGCCTGGGTGAGACCGAGCTAGAGATGGCTTGCGCCCTACAAGACTATGTCGACTTGGACATTGCAACAGGGCTGTTTGCCTTGACGCCGATCGCTGGGACACGCCTGGCATCGGCGATGCCGCCCCCACTGGATGCCTATCGGCGACTGCAAGCGACTCGATGGCTGCTCACCAGCCGACTCGCGCGCCAAAACAACCTGCGCTATGATGGGGGCGGGCGTATCATCTCTCTGGGTATGCCGCGTGAGCGTCTACTGCAGGCATTGAGCGATCCAGTCGACAGCCCTTTTCGCACATCGGGCTGTCGCGACTGTAACCGGCCTTACTACAACGAACGGCCCGGCGGCGTGATCTACAACTATCCGCGCCCGCTAACAGACACCGAGGCGCAAGCAGAGGTGCGAACTCTGCTGGATAGCCTGGAGCCTGCCGCCTTCAGCCAAGTTTGACAAGAACTGTTCGATGGAGAGCAAAGCTATGGCCAAGACGTTGCTTTATGACCGCCACGTAGCTCTGGATGGGCGTATGGTCTCGTTTGCAGGCTGGGAGCTACCCGTGCAGTACGCGGCCGGCCCCAAGGCCGAGCACCTTGCCGTGCGCGCGCAAGCGGGGCTGTTTGACATCGACCACATGGGGCAGCTGGTGGTGACGGGCCCCGACGCGCTGCCTTTTCTGCAGGCGATGCTGACCGCTGACATCGGCGCCATCGGCGAGGGCGAGGCGGGCTACGCCCTGCTCTGCTACGCTGACGGCGGCGTGGTGGATGACACTTTTGTCTATCGCCTGCCCGATCGCTTTTTCATCGCCATCAACGCCTCAAACAACGAAAAGGATACGCGTTGGCTGCAGGCTCACGCAGCAGGCTACGATGTGCAGATCGTGAACGTCTCGGCTGAGACCTATATGCTGGCGTTGCAGGGGCCCCTGTCGGCCATGATTCTGGCACCACTGTGCAGCGCCGATATCTCCGCGCTGCAGCATCACCACGCCATCCAGGCCACCGTAGCGGGCGTGCCAGGATTAGTGAGCCG
>JAAYDS010000433.1 GCA_012729155.1 Chloroflexota bacterium
CGCGCCGGTATCGGTGGTAAGCAGCACTTTTGTCAGGACCTGCAGATCGGCTTTGATCTGGGGTGGGGCGGCATTCTCGACAAGATCCAAAAGTATCGCGAGCTGAACGCTCCTGATAGCGCCGAGTTCTACGAGGGCCTCGAGGAGATCGTGCTGGGCATGCAGAGCTGGATCGGGCGCACTGCGGCAGCGTGCCGCGAAAAGGCCGCGACCGAAGAGAACCCCCAGTTTCGGCAGAACCTGCTCGAGATGGCCGAGATGAACGAGCATCTGGTGACAGATCCGCCGCAGACCTTCCGTGAGGCCGTGCAGTGGCTCACATGGTTCGACATGGCCGCCCGCATGTTTAACGGCTCGGGCTCGGTGGGGCGCATGGATGTGCTGCTGACGCCCTTCTACGAGCGCGATACGGCGGCAGGCATTCTCACTGACGAAGAGGCCAAGTTCCACATCGCCTGCTCGCTGCTGCGCGACACGGGCTATCTGCAGCTCGGTGGCCCTGACTTTGGTGGCAGGGACGTGACCAATAAGGTGTCGTACCTGATCCTCGACGCGGCCCATGAGATGGGCATCCCCGCCAATGTGGGTATCGCCGTGGGCGATAGTGTCGACGAGGGGCTGCTGATGCGCGGTGTCGAGATCCAGTTCGATGACAAAAAGGGCATGCCCAAGTTCCTGGCGGTCGAGCAGACGGCCAAGGGCTATGCTCGCAACGGCTACGACATCGGCTGGGGCTATGAGCGCGCCTATTCGGGTTGCCACTGGTCGGCGATCCCTGGTCGCGAATACACGATGAACGACATCATCAAGATCAGCTGCGCCAAAGTGTTTGACGTGGCGATCAAAGAGATGATGGCAGATGAGACGGTTGAGCCTTCGCTCGAGCGCCTGTGGGAGCTGTACGAGTACCATCAGCTGCAGGCAGTCAAGACCATCGGCCAGTCGTTGGACTTTCATCTCACTCACATGGCCGATGTGATGCCCGAGTTGGTGATGGACCTGCTGTCTCATGGCACCATCGAGCAGGGCCTCGATGCCACCGCGGGCGGCGTCGAGTTCTATAACCTGTGCTGTGATGCCACTGGCATAGCCACGGTGGCAGATTCGTTCGCAGCTTTGGAGCAGCGTGTTGAGCGCGAGCAGCGCATCAACTGGCGAGAGCTGTGGGGCCACATGCAGAATAACTGGGCCGGCCCCGAGGGCGAGCGCGTGCGTCAGATGATGAAGCACTCTGAGCGCTACGGGCAGGGCGGTTCGTTGGGCGACGAGTGGGGCGTCAAGATCAGCCAGTCGTTTACCGACTGCGTGCGTGCCAACCCCACGCCCGAGGGTCGACTGATCGTGCCTGGTATCTTTTCCTGGGCGCAGACCATCGGCCTGGGCAAAGTGGTGAGTGCCACGCCGAACGGGCGCTTTGACGGCGAGCCCATCTCGCACGGCGCCAGCCCCGACCCTGGCTTCCGCCAGGACGGAGCGCCATCGGCCATGGCCGTGGCGGTCGCGCAGGTGCAGCCTGGCTATGGCAACACCGCGCCGATGCAGCTCGACTTTGATCCGGGCATCTCTAAGGATGAGGGTGGCGTCGAGAAAGTGGCTAACCTGATCAAGACCCACTTTAAGCTTGGCGGCACCCAGATCAACATGAACGTCATGGACAAAGAGACGGTGCTCAAAGCCCATGAGGACCCGACCAAGTACCCCGACCTGGTGGTGCGTGTGACCGGTTTCTCGGCCTACTTTGCGAGCCTGTCTAAGGAATTCCGCCAACTGGTCGTCGACCGCATTATCGCCGAGGGCTAGCCCCTGGCACTACTGCCAAGACCCCCGCATTCGTGCGGGGGTCTTTGTTTATGCTGCGCGCCGTGAC
>JAAYDS010000434.1 GCA_012729155.1 Chloroflexota bacterium
AAGCTTGGTCGAGATTCCGACGTATGCTATCATGGTATCGGAGTGAGCCAGGCGGTCGCGTGTCGGCAGGCGAGAGCCCGCAGGCATGAGGAAAGTCCGAACTCTATAGAGCACGGTGCTGGATAACATCCAGGCGGGGCGACCCGACGGAAAGTGCAACAGAAAGCAGACCGCCGCCCACCAGGGCGGTAAGGGTGAAAGGGTGGTGTAAGAGACCACCGGCGGCCCAGGTAACTGGACCGGCCCGGTAAACCCCACCGAGAGCAAGACCAAACAGGAGCGCGGCGCCAGTCTCTGGCGCACAGGGGTTGCTCGCCCCGGTCTCCGGGTAGGTCGCTAGAGGCGATGAGCAATCACCGTCGCAGAGAGATGACCGCCACCCCACGGGGGACAGAATTCGGCTTATCGGCTCGCTCCAACTCATCGTCGTCGACGCGCATGCGCGTCGACGACGGCCCTTTACTGCCCCCAGTGCGGCGCCTGCTCGAGGTCATCGCTCTGCGTAATGTTGGTTCGTTGGCCCGTGTTCAGGTCGAGCGTCATGATGTCCCAACCCTTGTTGCGGTTGGTATAGTAGGCTAGACGATCTCCCCACGGCGACCAGGTAACACCGTGGTCATCGGCATAGACATCCTGACTGAGATTGCGCAGTTCAGAACCATCGATGTTGGCGGCATAGATCTCCATATTCCCATCGCGATAGGACTCCCAGGCAAGCATCGTGCCATCGGGAGCCCACGTCGGCGACTGATCGGTCGCCGAGTGATCGGTAAAGCGACGCAGATCGCCGCCGTCGGTGGCCATGGTCCAGATATCCAGGTTGCCCGAGCGGTCTGACACAAAGGCGATGCGCTTGCCATCGGGCGACCAAACCGGTGCATAGTCGGCCGCCGGCGACCGCGTAAGACGTCGCACGTTGGCGCCATCGGCAGCCATGACATAGATCTCCCAGTTACCGTCGCGAAACGAGGCAAAGGCGATCTGCTGGCCATCGGGCGACCAGGCCGGCGTCCAGTCTTCGGCGGGATCACGCGTCAGGTTGAGCTGGCTGCTCCCATCGGCGCTCATCACGTATACTTCACGGTTGCCATCGCGATCAGAGACAAAGAGGAGTCTACGCCCGTCGGGCGACCAAACCGGCGAGGTATCGTTGGCGCCACGCTCGGTGAGTTGCATTGGGTCACTGCCGTCACTGCGCATCACAAAGATGGCCCAATTGTCGTCAGGTTGCGTCTTGGCCATATAGACGATGCGCCCTGGCGCCACGCCGCGCTCTGGTGTGGGCAAGGCAGGCGTCATGTCCTGCATCTCGCTCTCTCGAGCCACTGGTGTTGGCCGGGCCGTCCAAAACACCTGGCGCTCGCGTGACCGCCAGACGTAAAAGACGCCCAACGCCAGGGCTACGGCGAGGCTCCACAGTAAAATGCTCAGCCAGTCGACCTTGCGTGCGCCCCACCCCGATACGCGCTCGAGTCGACGTTGGTGATAACGGCGACTGACTCGCACCGTGGTAAGTGTGTCGTGCTCCTGCTTGATCCACCGCAAGAAGAGAGCGTTGATGAAGCGATAGGTCCGCCCCCCCAAAGTCTCTACAAGATCGCGGCTCGCAAGCTCGTCCAGAGCAGCGTCCAGGTCTGACGAGGGCATGTCGATACGTAGCTGCTCAAGATACTGATACAGCTCTTGCGCACTGGTGACACCGTCGCTGCCTACACGCTCGCCAAAGACAGTCATGACAACACGTGCAGCCCAACTGGAATCCTGCCACAGCACCTTGAAATGTGGAGCGCCCAGGGCGAGCACCTCATCGGCTGCGTGTGACACCTCAGGCAGATCGACCCAGCCGCGGCGCACACGATACTCGAACAGCACCCGGCCAAAGAACTGCACAAAGTGAGGCTCGCCGCCAGCCAGACGATGGATCTGAGCGACAGCGTCGAGGTCATAGGTCATGTCACCGCGCACTGGCACCATGAGCAGGTCTTCTGTCTCACGCAAAGACAGACGGTCGAGCACCAACCTGGTGACCACAGGCAGGTCTAGAGGTGTTTGCGCAGGCCGCGCCCTCACGGCAAGCACGAGAGCGATGCCCAGGTGCGGCCTGAGCGCCGCACGCAGGGCGAGCAGAGCGCTCTGCCAGGCGGTCACGTCCTGTAGATCGGCCAGATCGACCGCGTCGACACAACAGAGCATTGTGGGCGAGCCCTGAGGGCGCGCTACATGGTCGAGTAGTGCCAAGGGTGGCAATGGTGCGGCGCCGACTCCTGATGCAGCAGCGAGCGCTTCATTGAGCGCCTCTGGGGCAGGCGCGGCGCAGTCGGCCGCCGTGGCGAGCAACTCTGTCAACCGCTCAAGTGGCGAGGCACCGCCAAGACCTGGCCAGGGCAGCAGCTTTACCTCATACGAGCCCGCCAGCCGCAGATCAAGTTGGTTGAGGAGCGATGTTGTGCCAATCCGAGGCTTGCCGAACAGCAGAAAGAGCCGTTCTCCTTCAGCGAGGCGGCTCTGAAGTAGATCGAGAATGGCGGTACGGCCGACAAAAAAGTCCTCTTCGGCGAGAGGGCGATCGACGACATAAGGGTTTCTCAAGGGGCCTTCCGATAGCGTCAGCTTGGGATGAGAATGCGACCGCAGCCGTCACAAGTGACGAGGCGAGCCTCATAGCTCTCGACGCTGCGCGCCTTTTCGCGCGGCACCTGCACACGGCAGACCTGGCAGCGGCCGTCTTGCAGGTTGGCCAGCGGCGCACCCTGCTTGCTACGCCAGAGGTCATCATAGAGACGCAGCGCTTGCGGAGAGAGCGTACCGCGCAGGGCCTCGCGGCGATCTTTGAGGGCCTGCAGTGCAGCGCGCAACTCGCGATAGCGCGCAAGGTCAGTAGCATTATCTCTGGAGGCCTGGCTCTCTAGCGCGGCCAGCTCGGCTGCACCTCGCTCAACCGCAGCAATCTGCTCTTCTTGACCAGACATCAGCCCCAGCACCAGCTCCTCAAGCTCACCCACGCGACGCGTGAGATAGTCTGCATCACGTCGCAGATGATCCAGTTCTCGAGGGGACAGGTTGCCATCGGCATAAAGCTGCCGGTTAGCCTCCTGCAAACGCTCCTCAGTGGTCCGCAGCTCGAGCTCGGCGCTGACGAGCTTTTGGCGCGTCTGGGTCAACGCCGCCTGCCGCTGCTGCTGAGCCTCTTGCGCGGCCTGTAACGTCGACTGATCTGCCAGGCGCTCACGCAGCACCACATACTCCTGGCCACTGATCGACCATTCCTGATCGACATCGCGCAACTGTCTCAGGGCCTCAAGAACGTGCATCGCCACCGCCTCTGTGTGTGCCCAGCCTGGATGGTGCGCCGAGTATATCACAGCGTCGCCATGGCCTCAAGGTTGCGCCTTGGGCTACAATGGGCGCACCATCTCTGGAGACAGCATCTGTGCTGGAGGCAACATGATCCTCGTCACCATACCGGGCCGTGGCCCCTGGCGTCTCGAGCACCTGTTGCTCGACGTAAATGGCACCCTGACCATCGATGGCACACTGCTGCCAGGAGTGACAGAACGTATCGCAGCGTTACGAGCCCACCTCGCCATGCGACTGCTCTCGGCCGACACTCGCGGCAACGCTGCGCATCTGGCCCATCGGCTGGAGTTGCCGCTTGAGGTAACCAATGGCCGTGATGAGGCTGCTGCCAAAGCTGCGGTGGCACGCAGACTGGGGGCCGAGCAGGTGGTTGCCATCGGCAACGGGGCCATCGACGCCCCTCTGTTGAGCGTCGCTCGTGTTGGCATCGCCGTGGTCGGCCCAGAAGGGGCATCCACGGCGACATTGAGAAGCGCCGATGTGGTAGTCACCGAGGTAACCGATGCGCTCGATTTGCTGCTGTACAAGACGCGGCTGGTGGCCACACTCCGCCGTTAGGCCCGGCCTTCGATCAGGAGCACAACCGAGTGCTCTGCCAGGCTGTAACGCGGCGTGGTCACCAAAGGCGCTTCAGCTGGCACGGAGTAGTCGTCAGGCGGTGGCAGCGCTGTGTCGACGACCCTCTTCCATTGCACATCCTGTGGCAATTCGAACGCAAGCGGCTCATGGTAAGCATTCGCGATGAGATAGAACCCCACGTCGCCATCCATGCCTTCGAGCCGCATAGCCAGAGAGTGGGACTGATGGCTCCAGTCGGGACGGTCGAGCTGTACACCGTGAAAGCTGACACAGTCGCTGAGGCCACACTCGAACGACCGCCCATCAAGGCGCACATCGGCATGCAGCGTAGGGTGCCCGCTGCGCAGAGCGATCAACCCGCGAACCAGACGATGCACGTCCCAGTAGTCATCGAGCAGCGCCCAGTTGAGCCAGCTGATCTCGTTATCCTGGCAATAGGCGTTGTTATTGCCCTGCTGAGTGCGACCGAACTCGTCGCCGCCCAACAGCATGGGCGTCCCGCGAGAGACCAGCAGCAGCGTCAGCAGATTCTTGATCTGACGACGGCGCAACTCCAGAACCTCGGCCCTTTCAGTCGGTCCTTCGACGCCACAGTTCCATGAGTAGTTCTCGACGGCGCCGTCGCGGTCGTTCTCGCCGTTAGCCTGGTTATGCTTGACGTTGTAGCTCACCAGATCGGCCAACGTAAAGCCATCATGACAGGTGACAAAGTTCACCGAACGGTGCGTCGAGTAGCTGTCCTTGTCTCGAAAGACATCCATGCTGCCGGTGAGCCGCCAGGCAAGGTTGCGCGCGGTGCCGCTATCCATGCGCACAAAGCGCCGCACATCGTCGCGGTACTGGCCGTTCCACTCGGCCCAGCGGTCGCCGGTAAAGCCACCAAGCTCATAGAGACCGGCGGCGTCCCAAGCCTCGGCGATCAGTTTGGTGCCCGCCAGCACCGGGTCAGATTCGAGCTCCCACAGCAACGGCGGTGAGTTGGGGATGTGCCCATACTCATCACGAGACATGACCGAGGCGAGGTCAAACCGAAAGCCATCGAGGTGCAGCTCCTCGACGCCATAGCGCAGACACTCGCCGATCAACCGGCGCATCACGGAATGATTGCAGGCCACAGTGTTGCCCGTACCGGTGTAATCCTGATAGTAGCGACGATCCTCTTGCAGCAGGTAATAAGCGACGTTCTCGAGACCGCGAAAAGAGATCGTGGGCCCCGTATGGTCATTCTCAGCCGTGTGGTTAAAGACCACATCGGCAATAACCTCGATGCCTGCGCGATGCAGCGCCTTGACCATATCGCGAAACTCGTCGAGCATGACGCGCGGGTTACGATCGCAGGCATAGCCCAGGTGCGGCGCAAAAAAGGCAACCGGAGCGTACCCCCAATAGTTCTTGAGCCGCTCGCCGGTGAGAGGGTTGGTGCGCTCGACCTCTTGCTCATCAAACTGCTGCAGCGGCAAGAACTCGACAGCCGTGATGCCCAGGTCTTGCAGATAAGGGATCTTTTCGATCACGCCACAATAAGTGCCCGGCGCGCTCACGCCTGACGAGGGATGCGCAGTGAAACCCTTGAGATGCGTCTCATAGATGATGGTCTGGCTCATGGGGCGCTGCAGAGGACGGTCGCCTTCCCAGTCGTAGGGCGTCATATCCACGACGACGCTCTTGAGGGCAGAGCGGCAGTTATCGCCAAAGCCATAGGCCTCGGCACGCGACCAGTTGTCGCCGTAGGCCACCGCGCGGGCATACGGATCGAGCAGCACCTTGTTGGCGTTGAACCGTAGCCCAAGCTCTTCTTCATACGGGCCAGAGACGCGATAGCCGTATAGCTGACCATCGCCCAGCCCAGGCACAAAACAGTGCCAGTAGTAGTAGGTTCTGCTCTGGGCTGAGTCGAGAGCAATGACCTGACTCGGCTCACCCTGATCGTGCCGGTCAAAGAGCAGCAGCTCAACGGCAGTAGCGTTGGCGCTAAAAAGCGAAAAGTTGACGCCGCCATCGCACAGCGTCGCACCGAGAGGCGCCGGGCGGCCCGCCTCGACCCGATACGGATAGTTGCCTGCCATTGCGCTCCTCCTTGGTTACCACGCATTATACCACGATGACAGGCACAGACAGGTGTAGCCACTGCGACGGGCTTTTGACAGCCGCGCGGGCGTAGGGTATACTGCTAGCTTGGCAGGCCGGACAGCATACGCACAGCCGGTCGTTACTGTGGGAGGACGCAACAGATGTATGCGATAGTAGAGACCGGCGGCAAGCAATACAAGGTCGCCATTGGTGATACCGTCGACGTTGAGCGCCTGGACGCAGCAGTTGGTGATGAGGTCGCGTTGGAGCGCGTGCTTCTGGTAGCCGACGATGGTGGCGTGCGCGTGGGCCAACCCGCCATCGATGGCGCTACTGTGAGCGCCACGGTGGTCCAGCAGGCCAAGGCGCCCAAGGTGATCGTGTTCAAGTACCGCGCCAAGCAGCGCTACCGCGTCAAGAAGGGCCATCGGCAAGAGTTCACGCGGCTGCGCATCGACGGCATCCAGGCCTAGGCGCCCTGAAGGAGACACGACATGGCACACAAAAAAGGTGGCGGTTCGACCACTAACGGCAAAGACAGCCAGGCGAAACGATTGGGCGTCAAGGCTTTTGGTGGCGAGCTCGTTTCGGCAGGTAGCATCATCGTGCGCCAGCGCGGCACGCACTTTCACCCGGGCAAGAACGTCGGCCTCGGCAGAGACTATACCATCTTTGCCACCATCGACGGCTATGTCAAGTTCGAGCCGGGCACCCGTGGGCGCAAACTGATCTCGGTCTATCCCGAGAGGATATAAGGCACTATGAAAGCAGACATTCATCCCAAGTACTATCCCGAGGCGCAGGTTTCATGCGCCTGTGGCAATGCGTGGACCACTGGTTCGACGTTGCCAGAGATTCGCGTCGACGTTTGCAGCGCCTGCCATCCCTTCTTTACGGGGCAGCAGCAGCGTCTGGTCGACCGCGCCGGTCAGGTCGATCGGTTCAACCGCCGCTTCCAGGTGGCTCAAGAACTGCGGGCCGAGCAGACCACCCGTGAAACCGAGCGCCGCAAGCGCGCAGAGGCGCGTCGTCTCGTCGAGATCGTCGACGAGCAGGACGTCGAGCCGCTGGCCACGGGCGCTGATACAGGCGAGGAGTAGGCCTCGTCGTTTGACACCCAGGCTGCCCACCGCGTATCATCCCGGTCAGGCAGTATCGGCTGCCCGTGGCATAGGTCCAGGCAGCGGGTGTATCCGTAGACGGGCTATGACTGCAGGGCAGAGTGAGTGCACTCTGCCCTGCTTTTCCTTATGCCAACAGGAGGGCGGGTGTTTCTACAGCGCTACAACGGCGGCTGGCTCGAGGTTGTCTGCGGCTGTATGTTCAGCGGCAAGAGCGAAGAGCTGATCCGGCGCGTGCGGCGCGCTCAGATCGCGCGACAGCAGGTGCAGGTGTTCCATCATGCTATCGACGACCGCTATGGCGCCGAGCGTATCGCCTCTCATTCCGGATACCAGACACAGGCGCAGGCCGCGCGCTCGGCGCTCGACATCCTCGAACTGGTGGCGCCGCAGACCACGGTGGTGGCGATCGACGAGGTGCAGTTCTACGACTGGACGGTGGCCGATGTGTGCGCCGAACTGGCCAACAGCGGCCGCCGAGTGATCGCCGCTGGACTCGATCAGGATTTCCGTGGCGAGCCGTTTGGCCCCTTGCCGCTACTAATGGCGCAGGCCGAGGAGGTGCTCAAGCTGCAGGCCATCTGCGTGCAGTGTGGCGCCCCGGCAACGCGCACGCAGCGTCTCATCGACGGGCGCCCAGCATTCTATGAGGACCCCATCATCCTGGTTGGCGCCAGCGAGGTTTATGAAGCTCGCTGCCGCGCCTGCCACCAGGTGCCCCACAGGGAGACAACATGAGCCGTTTGAACTATGGCGGTCAGGCCGTGATGGAGGGCGTGATGATGCGCGGCGCCCGCGAATGGGCAGTGGCTGTGCGCGCCCCCAGCGGGGAGATCGTCACGCACACCGACCGTCTGCCCAAGGCCGTGTACAACAACCCGGTGCTCAAACTCCCGTTTTTGCGAGGTCTGCAGATGCTCTGGGACTCGTTGGGCCTGGGCATGCGCGCCCTCAACTGGTCGGCTGACGT
>JAAYDS010000435.1 GCA_012729155.1 Chloroflexota bacterium
CCCGCCTGCGCGGCGATGGCCGCAGCAGTGCGCTGGTTGTCGCCGGTGAGCAGTGTGGTCTTGAGGCCCAGCGAGGCCAAAGCCTGCACCACCTCGCGCGCCTCGGGCTTGATCGGGTCGGCCAGAGCCAGTAGTCCCAGCGCCTGGCCATCTGCGGCCACATGTACCACCGTCATAGCCGCCGCCTCGAACTCGTCAGCGCTCGGCGCCAACGGCGATGTGTCGATGCCCAGTTCGCGCAGCCAGCGCTCGCTGCCCACCAGCACCTCTTGCCCGTTCACCAGGCCACGGATCCCTCTACCTCGCTCGACTGCGACGCTGGCGACGTCGGGCACGGCCAATGCGCGACGCTCGGCCTGGGCCACAACAGCGCGTCCCAGCGGGTGTTCGCTGCCACGCTCGATAGCGGCAGCCAGGCGCAGCACCTCGTCGCTGCCGCCATGCAAGGCCACCACCCGCATCACCGCAGGGCGACCGAGTGTCAGGGTGCCGGTCTTGTCGAACACCACCTGGTGCGCCTGCCCCATGGTCTGGATAGCGGCCCCATCGCGGATGAGGATGCCGTGCTCTGCACCCATGCCGCTGCCCACCATCAGCGCCGTGGGCGTCGCCAGGCCAAGCGCACAGGGGCAAGCGATCACCAGCGTAGCAATGGTAGCCACCATGGCGAGGGTAATCGGCGTCAGCGTGGGATCGACCCAGGGCAACCGTCGCTGCGCCCACACCAGTAGCATCTGCAGCTCGGCCCCGAGCAGCAGCCAGGACAGCATGGTTAGCACCGCCAGACCGAGAATCACCGGCACAAAGATGGTCGTCACCCGATCGGCGAAAGCTTGAATGGGCACACGGCTGCCCTGCGCCGCCTCGACCAGTTTGACCACCTGTGATAAGAAGGTGTCGCCGCCAACACGTGTGGCCTGCATGTGCAGCAAGCCCTCTTGATTGAGCGTTGCGCCAATCACCCCATCGCCGACTTGTTTGGCCACAGGCAGAGACTCGCCGGTGGCCATCGATTCATCGACGCTACTCTCGCCCCACACCACTGTGCCATCGGTGGGCAGCTTTTCGCCGGGGCGCACCACCAGCAGATCGCCCACTCGCACCTGCGAAATGGGCACCTCATACTCCTGCCCGTCGACCAACAGGCGAGCTGTCTTGGCGCCCAGCTGGGCCAGCTTGCGGATAGCCTGCGAGGCCCGCCCCTTGGCGCTGGCCTCGATGTAGCGCCCCGTAAGGTGTATAGCCATGATCATGGCCGAGACGGCGCTATAGCTCGACAGCGCCGTAAACAGCGAAAGTGGCCCACTTATCCATGACGCCATGGTGCCCACGGCGATGAGCACGTCCATATTCGCGCCGCCATGAGTGACCGCCTTGAACGCCGAGCGGAAGGTGGCGCCTCCAGGCCACACAAGCACCGGCAGTGCCAACAGCGAAAGCCCCACCTCGACGGCCACCATGCTGGGCCACATGACCCCAAAGGCCATATGAGCCACCATCAGCAGCATCACCGGCACAGTGAACACCCAGGCGATGATCATGCGGCGTCGCACGGTCTGCATCTTGGTAATTTCTGGATCGGGGCCTTGAGCGGCAGCTGCGGTCTCAAAGGGTAGCAGCTCATAGCCGGCCCCCTCTATGGCTTGCCGTAACACGTCGAGCGTAACCATCTCGGGCAGATACTCGACAGTGGCACGCTCTGTAGCCAGGTTAGCCTGAGCGCCCAGCACACCGTCGATGCGCGCAAGGGCACGCTCAACGTGCCGCACACAAGCGGCACAGGTCATACCGCCAATGGGCAACGCCTGTTTGACGGTACGAACGTCATAGCCCGCATCGCGCACGGCTGCCACCAGGCCTGCACCGCCGATGAGCGCCGGATCGTAACTCACCATCGCCTTCTCGGTCGCGATATTCACGGCCGCATCCGTCACCCCCGCAGCGCGACTGAGCGTTCTTTCAACGGTGCGCGAACAAGCCGCGCAGGTCATTCCCAAAACATCGAGTTGTACGTTCTGCGTCATCGTCTGCTCCTCCACCTACTTTACATTAATTGACTAGATTAGTCAACTAATGAGGGCGAGGGGCGACGGCAAGGCGCTGTTCGCAGCGATGACTCACAGCGGGGGTGGAGGGGACGAGGCCTAGGCGGCGCGATTGCGCCTGGCCTCCCAGCGATCCCACGGGAGAAAACTGAATCGTAGACGAAAGACGGTGTAGACTGAGCGGTACACTTCTGCACGCGAGATCTTGGATACACCAGCCTCGCGGTCGCGGAAGACGATGGGCAGCTCACGCACGCGAAAACCGCGGCGCTCGCAACGCGTGAGCATTTCGACGAGGAATGAATAGCCGCTGGAAAAGATCGTGTCCAGCTCGATGCTCTCTAGCACCTCACGACGATAGCAGCGAAAGCCAGCCGTGCAGTCATGGGCGTGCAAACCCAGCAAGGTGCGTGCAAAGAGGTTGGCACCACTGCTGAGAATCCGCCGCCGGAGTGGCCAACCCTCGGTGCCACCGCCCGGCACATAGCGCGAGCCAATGGCCAGATCACATTCGGGCATGAGCGCCAGCAGGCCTGGCAGATAACGCGGATGGTGCGAAAAGTCAGCGTCCATGGTGATGGCATAGCCATAGCCCAACGACAGAGCCCGCTGGAAACCCGCCATATAGGCTGTGCCCAGCCCCAGCTTGCCACTGCGATGGATCACGGCGACGCGCGGATCACGGGCGCAGAGCCGATCGGCAATCTCACCAGTGCCATCTGGCGAGCTATCATCGACAACCACCACATGGAGGCGGGCAGCCTGCTGTAGAATCAGCTCGATGAGGTGTTCAACATTCTCGGCTTCGTTGTAGGTGGGCAGCACCACCAGCGCAGCTTCAGACAGGGTTTGGTGTGGCATGCTAGTCGCTAGCCCGCGGCTTCCAGGTGCGATAGCGCAGCAGGGCGCGCACCGCCGGAAGCCCATCACGCCAGGGCGAAAGCTTCTTGGCCTCGCGCGGCCAATAGGCAATGGGCACCTCAACGATGCACTGCCCAAGGCGCACCACCTTGGCGGTGATCTCGGGCTCCAGGTCAAAGCGATTGCATTCGAGATCGAGACGCCGTGCCACATCAATGGTCATGACCTTGTAGCAGGTCTCCATGTCATGCAGCCGCGTGCCATAGAGCAGGTTGGTGAGCCATGTAAGGAACTGGTTGCCCAGGCGCATCATTGCTTTCTGTGACGAGAAATCGCGCACTCCGTAGACCACCTTGGCCTCTCCGCGCAGAATGGGCGCCAAGAGCGCGCCATAGTCAGCGGGATCATACTCGAGATCGGCGTCCTGGATGATGACGGCATCACCTGTGGCCGCGGCCAGGGCCGTGCGGATGCCTGCGCCTTTGCCGCGGTTGACGGGATGACGCTCGACGCGCAGGTCGGGCAGGTCAAGCTTGGCGAGGATTTCAGAAGTGGCATCGGTAGAGCAGTCATCGACCACGATGATCTCTTTCGCAACATCCACAGCAGCCACCCGCCGCAAGATGGTCTCGAGGCCATCCTCTTCGTTGTATACAGGCATCAGCACAGAGAGCTTGATCAACTCGCGCATCCTTTGGGCCAACCAGTTCATCAGACCGTAGAGTCGCGGCCATGATAGGCGTTGCGTTGGTCGATGTCAAAGCTTGGCTTGGCTCATGGGCGCCACGATGCTAGACTGGTTATGGAGACTGGGCGAACGGGGTAGAGGAGGTCATTTGGGCGCTCTCACGAGAGGGCTGGTGGTACGCACCCATGGCGGGCACTATTATGTGCAGCCGGATGGGCGTTTGGGCGGCGAAAACGACAAGCCGATCGACTGTGGGGTGCGCGGCCGTCTCAAAAAGGACAGACAGCAGGCCGATCTGGTGGTGATCGGTGACCACGTTCTGTTCGAGACGAACACAGACGGCACCGGCACCATCACCGAGGTGCTGACGCGACGGAG
>JAAYDS010000436.1 GCA_012729155.1 Chloroflexota bacterium
CACCACGATGACGGCATAGGCGAGATGCCACCCTGTGATGGCGCCCCATAGGGGCCGATCGAGCCAGTGTGCAGGTGATGCTGTTCTTTTGGGTTGATCCGAGGTCATCTCTTACCCTCTAGCGCTCAAAGCGGTACCACAGCGCGATGGCATCAGTGCTCTGCCAGCCCACGGGCTCGCGGAGCAGCAGCCAACGCAGCCAGTCTGATGCAGGCAACCCCTCTCCATCCCACTCGGCGCGCCAAGCCAGGTGCTGCCCCACATAGCCCGCCGGCGCGAGTGTATCTTGCCCCGGCGACACAAACAGCGCCTCGGCATCGTGCCAGTTGGCGGCATCCTGCGGATGCGCATCGTGCATCTCACGCAGATACCAGCGCGCCTCCAGATCGAGCTCTGGCGCCCAGACAATGTCGAGGGTGCGTCCATCGCCCGCCTCGACCAAAGAGCTATCTCTGAGCAGTTTTGCCATCTGCCGCGGCGAGAGAACGACCGAGTCGTACACCAGCGGCTCACGAGGGTCGCGGGCCGTCTGATAACCCACCGCCAGGGCCATGCGAACCGTCATGGCGCCCAATACGGCCGCCAGAAGCAACGCGCCCGAAGCCAGGGCCGCAGCACGCCCTTCCCACGCCCAAAAGCCCGCCCAGAGCACCAGCAAAACCAGAACGGCGCCCGCCGCCAACCAGGCGAACTCGCGCTGGTTTGACTGGGCATACATGAGGACGTTCATCACGCCAAAAGCCAACAAGACCACCAGGCAAATGGTCGCTACATGCGCCTCAAGGCCGCGCCCCTGGCGCCAGACTTGGAGCAGCCACAGCGCGCCGTCTGCAGCCAATAGCGCCAGAGGCGCCACCACACCTGGCAACCAATAGAGGCTGCGTTGGCCCAGTAGAGCCACCAGCAAGGCAATGCCCAGCCAGAGCAGCGCAGACAGCCCCAGGGTTTCTCTCTCTCGCCAAGCGTGCACGCCGCCCAGCGCGCCCAGCAGCAACAGCAGCGGCTCATAGAGCACCAGCCCATGCAGCGGCCAAAACCAGGGCTCGGTCGAGCGCCAGCCGGCGAACCAGTCGCCCGTGAGCTCGAGCGTAGCCCCCAGGCCAGCAGGATGGGTCAACAGCGCGGTGCTCAGGCCCACAAAGGCCACCCCGAACCAGAGCAGCGGTTGCCTGTCCAGCGGCTGCCCGGACACGTAAAGCTGTGGCGTCCACTTGAAAAACCACATCGCTGCCGTGCCGGCGAGCAGGGCAGCCAGCAACCAGGTCCAGAAGCCAGCGCCAGAGCACAGCCCGACAGCGAATGCCACGGCCACCCAGCGCCAGGCGCTCGCCTGGCCGGTGTGACGGGCATGGTGCACCACTAACGTAGTGGCCAGCGCTGCGGCCGCGCTGACAAAGGCGCCGTCGGCCTGCCGCCCATAGTGCAACAGGGTCGGGCTCAGCGTCACCAGCGCTGCCAGGACCAGGGCACGTGCACGCCCCAGAGCATGCCGCGTGCCGTAGATCACCAGAATCAAGGCAACGCTCGCCAGAGCGACCGGCAGGCGCACTGTCACCTCGCTGGCTCGCGTGAACGCCATTAACGGCGCCTGCAGCAACCACTGCAACGGACTGTAGGCAAGACCAGTCTGCGCATTGCCGCGCACCCAGGTCAATGCCGCGACAGCGCCCTCGAGCTCACGTCCGGTGAGCGCAAAGCGGCTCAACCCGACCACCCGTGTGACCAGAGCAGCGGTTAGCGCCAGCGCATACAGTGCCGTCTCGCAAGTTAGGGCGGGCAGTTGTAAGGAGCTGGTTTGTTTCTGCTTTTGTGATGTTGCCATCGTTATAATGGTGTCTTTTGTGTTATAGTTGCCGGCGAGCGTGTCCCCATTATAGCACGGCTCGTCGAGACTCGCCCCGAGGCCTGCGGGCCAAAGCGCCCTCGCGTGGTGCCATAGATAACAACGGTGTCGTTCTCATAGAGCCGCTCAAAGGCCTGATCCAGAGCTCGCTCAGCCAACGGGGTGACGTTGTAGCGAGTGCGCTCGGTGGGGCCCAGCCACACATAGTCAACGCGCCACTCGGCGGCCAGGGCACGCAGCTCTAGAGGGTCGGCACTCTGGTAGAACGACGCCACCACGGGCTCTCGCTGGGCAACCTGAGCATAGTCGCCACGCCACTGCAGCTCATGCCCACCCCACCCAAGCAGGGTGGCAATGCCAGTGTGGGCCGACACCCAGTTATCCTCAGAGTAAGAGCCCCCGCTGGCCTCGACCATCACCGCTCCCGGCCCAGCGTGTGTGTCGAGCCAGCGCATGGCCTCGTATGCCTGCGGTCGATACTCGGCGAGATAGCGCTGCCCATCCAGAGTCGGTTGGCCCGCAAAGCCGTTCGCCTTGCTAACAGTGGCGGCAACGGTGTAGCTCAGTCCTGCCAGCAGCAGCAGCCCCGTCACGCCCAGCCAGGCGCCGCGCAACACCCGCCAGATGCCGGCCGCAGACAGCGTGGCCAGCCGGTAGCACGCATAGGCTGCCGCCACGCCTAACAGCAACCACGCCTGATAGTAGAACTTGAAGACGGTGTTCATACGCGTGTCAAAGACGTCGCGCAGGTAGACAAACTCGACGGCTACAGTGAGCACCACGCCAAGGCCCATCATCAACCACACAAAGGCATCACTCTCTGGCGCGTCAAGTGTCTCGCGGCTGAGCAGGCGCCATGCCGCCAGGGAGGCCAGCGCCAGGCCGAGGCACGCCGTCCACCAACCCACCAGCGCAGCAGCGCCTGCCAGGCCGCCCAGCGCCAGAACGAGCGCCCAACCGACCGGCGTTGGCCTGCTTCGCCTCTGGCCCCCATCTGCCAACACTGCGCCCAACAGAGGCCACAGCAACGCTGCGAACATCAGGCCATATTGCTGCACCTGCGTCTTGACGGTCACAGCGCCCAGCCCACCGGCCTGCGAACGCAGCCCCCAGTAGAATGGCAAATAGAGCAACAGACCCCCGACCAGCAGACTCAGCCCCAGCCCGCAAACGCGCACGAACCAATCCCAGGCAGAAGCACGCTGCGACCAGAGCCCCAGCGCCACGGCTCCGCAGAACAGGGCAAGGTGCACGGGCAGGTCCCACGTGTTGTAGAAGCCCAGCGCCCCAAGCAGCAGTGCCCAGGCTAGCAGGTCAAGCAGCGTTACGCCAGGCAGCCCGAGGGAGCCGCTTAATTGCTGTGTGCTATGGGCGCGCACGGCCCGCAGCGCGTTCAGCGACAGGGCCAAGGCCAGCAAGCCCAGCGGCAATGCATAGACGTGCGGGTGGTTGTCTCCCAACAAAAAGCTAAAAAAGGGGAACTCGGAGATCACTTCCATGGCGTTGCCGGCCAGGTCGCGGTCATGGATGATGCGCGATGCACGCCACCACCACCAGCCGTCATCAGGATACCAGTGAGCGCTGTGTGCCGTGGCGCCGAGATTGCGCACATCGAGCCAACGCCAGAGGGCCTCAGAGCCGCCGCCGTGGGCCCGCAGCAACTCAAAAACGCCCTCGAGATTGCCCATGGCCGCCACCAACACCGCGCCCAGCACCCCCGTGCCAATGGCGCGAGCGGTGGCTCGTGGGCCGCCCTGCTCGCCTGCATGGGCCAACACCAGGTCTGCCAAAAGCCCGTAAGCACCCAGTGCCGTGAGGGCGAATAGCGTCACATTGGTGAGATTGAACGTGATGGCGCTACGCAGGCCTGTGGCCAGCGTCAGCATCGCGCTGGCCACATAGCCGCCATAGTAGTAGCTGATGCCATAGCCCGACAGCCACGGGTCTTGCGGGGGAAAATGCCTGCTGCGCAGAATGCCGTTGATGAAGGCCATCTCCATAGGCTTTTCGGTGGCCGCGATGTCGGGGTTGTAGGCGCGAAAGACCGCAAAGCCCACATAGGCCGCCGCAAACACCAGTTCACCCGCCAGCCACACCGTCCTCGCCGCCTGTAACTCGCGCCACAGGTCGGCACGGTGCCGCCAGCCAGCAATCAGGGATATCACGGCCACCGTCGAGGTGGCGGCCCAGGCCAGCGGCGCGCCGATCTCGGCCACGTGTAGCGAGGGCAGCAGCCAGAAGAGATAGGAGGCCAGCACCAGCCCCACATGGCGGCTCAGCATCACGCCGCGCGTCGGTAGGTGGCGCAGCAGCCGGCAGGTCACCGGCAACGCCGCCAGCGCGATCACGTCGATCACCAGCCACCAGATGAGTGCCGCGATCACAACCCCTCAACTCCTCGCATCAGCGCTGCAACGTATGTTCATAAAGGACGCCACCGGCGTTCTCATAGACACGCTGCAACACGCCCTGCTCTTCGAGCCGAGCGAACGCGCTCCCATTGCTGTGGGGAAAGGCCGCGCGCTCGAGCTGGCCCCAGTACACATAACGCACCCGCAGGCGTGCGAGCACCTCGGCCACGCGCTGTGGCTCTGCTGACGTGTAGATGACCTCGGCATCTTGTTGGCGAGGCGTCACCTGCGTCCAGGGGCGTTGCTCGCCTTGATGCATGCCCACCAGCGTTGGCAGCCCCGTAAACGACGCTATCCGCAGCCCCCCCTCGCGATAGTAGCCGATGGGAGCCTCGGCCACAACCGCATTGCCAGGGGCCTGGGCCTGCAGCCAACGGATGACCTGCAGGTCGTGTCGCAGCTCGATGCGATTGTGCTCGTCAGGCCAGTCATAGGCGCCCGTCTCCATAAACGCGATGCCATCCAACGTCCAGCGCGGCGGCTCTCCATAGGGCATGCGCTCGGCAATGCGTACCGGCGTGGCCAGCAGTGGATAGAGGAGCGCCACGGCACCCAGCGTGCTCAACACACCACGCAGCGTGCCGCCCACCCAGCCCAGGCCCTTGAGCCCCTGCCAGAGCCGCGGCCAGGAGCCGCCCAGGGCAATGCCCAACAGCACCCAGGCCTGCAGGTGGAATTTGAACACGGTGTTCATGCGGCTCCACTCGGAGCCATCCAGAAAGTCGCGCAGATAGACGACCTCGACCCCAGCAAGGATGGCCAACGCCAGAGCAATGAGCGCATGTCGCAAGGCCGCTTCAGCGCACTCGCGTTGGGTCAGCGCCAGCCACATGGCTCCCGCCAGCAGCGGCATCAACAGTCCCAGCGTCTCGGCACCGAGGAGGGCCAGGGCTATGCCAGCAGTTAGGGTTGGCAACGCGACGGCCAGCCTTGCCAGCCATTGCGCGCGAGTCCGTTTCGTCGGCACAACCAGCAACAAGGCCAGCACGGCAACGACGAACAGGCCCCACAATTGCAGCCAGTGCAGCAGCGACGAGCGCTGCTGTGCGCCCACCAGGCCCAGGCCGATGCCCTGAGCCTCATAGTGCCGATAGAACGGTGCATACAGTCCCAGGCCAAAAGCTACCACCAGCAACGCCCACACAAGGCCTCTGAACACCGCCCGGCGGCCGCCCGTGGCCGCGCCCCACACGAGGCCTCCTGCCAGAACCGCCAGACCCAACGCCGGCAGATCCCAGGTGTTGGCAGGGCCCAAAGCGCCATAGACGAGGGCCAGCAGTAGCCCCAAGGGCGCCAGCAGCCGTCGGGGAGCGCGCACTGCCGCCACCAGCAGCGCCACCGTCAGCGTGGTCAGGGGCAAGGCGGTGAGGTGCGGATGCAGATCAGCAAAGAGAAACCCGAAGAACGGGAACTCGTTGATGGTGAACGGGATAACGCGCGTGGCGCGCCACCAGTAGTCAAAGGCAGGCAGCGTCGCCCTACCCCCCAACACCTCGCGCAGCCCCACCGCAAAGGCGCGTAGCGCCGAGGTCGCCTCGCCGTGAGCCGCCACGCCAACCTGTGCCACCTGCTCAGCAAGCTGTATGCCGCTCGTGAGGTTGCCCATGACCACCACCAGCAACAGCGCGACCACGCCTCCCGCCCAACCCACTCGGCTGGCGCCGCCGGCGAGCTGCCGGCCTGCCCAGAACGCATGGCAGGCTGTGAGCGCAAACAGCATCGGCACGGCCAGGTTGAAGGCGATCTCGGGTCTCAGGCCGACGAGCTTGAGGGGAATATTGGCCTGAAAGAGCCCTAGATAGTAATAGTTGAGCCGTCCGCCCGCAAAGTAGGGGTCGTAGGGCGGCATCGTCTTGGAGCGCGCCACCGCCTGCAGATAGGCGCTCTCCATCAGCTTTTCACCGCCGTACCAGGGCTGCCAGAGATCGGGGTTGAGCAGTCGAACCAACACCAGCGCCAGCAGCGCAGCGGCAAAGACCCCCTCCTGAATCAGCACGATGCGCCAGGGCATCCTCCGCAGCGAACCGCGACGCCACGCCACCAGCGTTCCGATACCGGCCAGGGCCAGGGTGACGCCCCAGATAATGCCGCTGGTGTTGGTAGCCAGGCCCAGGTTGGCAGACAGCCACACCACATAGGCGACCAGCACCAGCCCCAGCCCCTTGCTGAGCCCATGACCACGGTCGTCCATAAAGCTCAGTATCGGCGCCGCGAGCCCCAGCGCACCCCAGCCCAGCAACTGCAGCGACAGGTACCAGCCCAGCACGGCCAGGGGCCAATGTCGGTTGGCGAGCGTATTCCAGCCGATATCGGCTACCGGTAACGTGTCGACAGGTTGTTCAAGCAACAGCCCTTCGCCAGCACCGCCTTCGGCACGCACCGGCCCCCAGATGATGTGACGATCCAGCCAGGCGCGGGCCGCCGCTACAAAGCCCTGATCGGCTGCGTCGTACTGTCCCGCCGCAGCCACCACGTCGGCCCCCATCACCTGATAGATGCGCACGGGCCACTGGTCATAGACCAGCTCGAGAGACGAACCCACCATGGCGTCGAACTTGGCCAGGCCGGCCGCATCATAATAGGCGCGCTCTACCTCACCGACATAGATCAGCGCAACATCATACCGTGCGATGATGCGCAAGGCCTCCTCAACATCGAGGCTGTTGTAGCAACGGTCAACGTCTTCGAGCCGCCAGTCGACCACATGGCCAGAGACAGAAGCACGCTGCTGCCGCTGGTGCCAGTCCCACCCCAACACCGTGGGCAGGCCTGTGTGCACCGACACGCGCCCACCCCAGCGATACAGCGGCGTCACCGCCTCGATGATGACAGGCGAGCCCGAAACATGGGCCTGCAGCCAATGCACGGCGGACAGATCATGGGCTAGCGTGTAGCGGACCTCGCCATCCTGATAGGTGGCCTCGGTCATAAAAGCGCTGCCATCGAGGCCGCGATAGGTCGACTCTGGCCAGCGGTCGTGAATGCGGCCATAGGTAGCCAATGGTGGATAGAGCGCGACTGCACAGAGCAGCAGAACCAAGACCGCCTTGGCCCAACCCTGCCACCGCGCCCCACGCTGCAGCAGGCGCCCCAGCGCCAGCGCGCTTGCCAGGCCGCCCAACACCCAGGCCTGCAGCGAGAACTTGAACACGGTGTTCATGCGGCCCACATCGCCGCCTAGCACCACCCAATCGACCAGCAACATCAGGAACAGCATGCTGCCGGCCAGCAGCGCAATAAGGCGTCGCTCGAGGGTGGGCGCTGAGAGCAGCTCACAGAGGGCCAACAGCCCCAATGGCGCCGCCACCCCCAACGTCCACTGGCCGCCCAGGGCCGCCAACAGCATGATGGCCAGACACAGCATCGCCGCACCAAAGAGACCGTCGAGGCTCAGGTCATGGCGCATCAGCACGCCCATGAGCTGCCGCGTGCGGCGAGAGCCATAGCGTCTTGTCAACGCAACATAGCGCCAGACCACCGCCAGGGCGTTGCTGCGCGTGCAGCGCACCAGCCAGGCGCCCAGTACAAAGAGCGGCAGCGCATAGATGGTCAGCAGCGCCCCGAGCGAGGTGCGGGCACCCTTCCAGAGCGCGATCTTGCTATAGGCCATGCCATAGTGAGCATGGTACGGCTGGTACAAGGCCCGGCTCAACAATACCACCAGGAACGCCAACCCCGCGGCAGCCCCCAACGCCTTGAGCCGACCGGTCCGTCGCCCGTGAGATCCGCCCAAGAGCAACGCCACGCAAGCGACGCCAGTATAGGTAGGCCAGTCCCAGGTGTTGATGCACCACAACGCACCGAGCGACAGACTCAAGGCCAGTAGTGGGCCAGCGAGCTGTGGCAGATACAGCGTCACCCAGCGGACCCAGGCCCCTGGCGTGGCGAGTGCATCCCAGTCGGTCTCGGCCGATACAGCCTGCAGGCGCCGCATGGCCATCAGCCCCAGGCCGAGGGTCAGCACGGTAAAGGGCAGCGCCATCACATGGGCGTGCAAGTCGCCGTACAGATAGCTAAAGAACGGAAACTCGTTGATCTCGCCCTGAGCCATCACGCGGGTCGCGTTCCAGTACCACCATTCCTGACGGAATGGCATCGGAGCGCCGGTGGTGATCTTGGCCCACAAGCCCACCAACAGCCGACCCACGCCCGGCGTGCCCGGCATGGTGCGCGCGGCGCCCAGCGACACAAGGCCCTGCGCCAGCAGCCGTATCTCACCGAGATTGCCAACAACAGCCACCAGCGCCACCCCCAGCAGCCCGACGCGTAGACCATGAGGCAGCCAACGGTCATCGCACGCTTTCGCGCCAGCCGCTGCGGTCAGCAGGCTGGCAATGCCAGCGCCCAAGAGTGCATACAGCGTCGGCAGCGCCAGATTGTAGGCCACCTCGGGCACAATGCCGGTGAGCTTGACCAGCGCCCCTATGACGACCCAACCCCAGTAGTAGTAGTTCATCGTGCCGCCGGCAAACCAGGGGTCATAGGGCGGGAAAGTGCTGCTCTTGAGCACGGCATTCAGATAGGCCAGGTCCATCGGCTTTTCGCCGCCCACTACGGGGTGCCACAGATCGGGGTTGGCGCGGCGAATCAACCACATAGCAGCGAACAGGAGCAGGAACAGTGCCTCTTGAGAGACCAGCAGCCGCCAGCGGCGGCGTAACAGCCTGAGTAGAGCGTCACCATATCTCCAGAGGAGTAAGCCGCTCAGGACGGCCAACGCCGCGATAGCGCCCCACACGCCGCCACTGGAGTAGCGCGCCACGCCCATGGCAGGCAGCAGCCAGCTCAGATAGGCCACCAGCAACAGCCCCAGGGCCTTGCTCAACCCATAACCCGCATCGGGCAACGAACGGCCCAGGCACGCCGTGAGGGGCCAGACCGCCACCTGTACCGCGTACAGCGCCAGCAACCAGTAGAGCGTAGGCCAGCGGTTCGCGGCACTCTGACGGTCGTACAGCTCGCTCCAGGTGCCGCCTGCTCGGTGCACTACGAGGGCCTGCTCGCTCAGCATCAGACCATTGGGTGCGCGTTCCACATCGATTGGCTTGACGCGTACAACCCGTTCCAGATCAAATCGCTCAAACTCGGCGCGAATGGCCGGCAGGTCGAACGCGGCCGTCTTGCGAAAGATGGTTACCTTGGGGTGATCATAGACGGTAAAGGATTCATCAGCGTTATCATCGACAAACTCGAGGCCCAGGAGCCCTGGGCGTGAGGTGAACTCGGCGATCTGCTCATAGCCCAGCTCTCCCGAAAAGAGCATCTGATAGTATCGGGTCGTCATGGGGTAGCGCTGCGGCAGCCGCGGAATGGAGCCATACAGCCGGTTGCTCGACAGGATGATATATTCGGTCTGGTCGAGCCATTGCAGCAACGCCTCGCGCTTCTCAGGCACATCTTCCCAGTAAGGCTCCATGCGGATCATCACATAGTCATCACTGGCGAGGCGTCCGTCCACGTTCATCGGCACCGGATCATCCCAGAGCTCGTACGAGATCGTGGAGCCAGGGGGGATGTTATCATAGACCCAGCGAGATGCCGTGATACGCGTCACCGGTCGGGTGTAGATCGAGGTAAAGGCCAGGGCCCAAAGCGCAGTGGCCAACACCACACCCACAACAAGGCCACGCCCCAGCGCTGCGAGCCACCTGCTGCGACGGGCGGTACCGACGGCATCCCACAGGCGCACCAGCCCATAGGCAGCCACCAGCGCCATGGTGGGATAGATGGGCAAGATGTAGCGCATCGCTTTGACGAACTGGATGCTCTGGTAGCCAAAGGTAAAGGTCATCCAGGACCAGGGCAGCAGATGCGCACGGTGCCCCTTGAGCAACTCCCAGGCCATGAGCGCCCATCCCAACCAGATCGCCAAGCCCATCGGTAGGCCGACGCCCCAAAGCACCAGATTCTTGAGCATGTACCACACGGCTGGCCGCGAGGCCCACTGGTGGCTCGGGGGATAGTCGATCTCGCCCGAGACGAGCCGCCGCACATACGACATGTCGTCCTTCCACTGCGGGTTGATGCTCAGGCCGAACAGGCCTGGCCCCTGGAAGGCGTGTGGCTGAGCGACTCGAAAGGCCAGCGCCGCCAACAAGATGATGATCACCGCGGCAGGCAAGAGCTCTAGTGACTTTAGTGCGAACCAGTCCCACGAGACACCCTGCGTACTCGCGACTTGCTGCAAACCCAGCTTTAGCTGGTAACGCCCCAGTCGGCGGCTACGCCACCACACGATAGCCTTGTCGAGGCCGCCTCGTCGCCAGGCCGCCAGCACAAAGGCCAGCGCAATCACCAGCCCAAAGGTCAACACGCTGATCTTGCAGGCCACGGCCAGCCCAAAGACCAGCCCAAGCAAGATGCGATCGCGCCAACGATCGCCCTGCGCCACACAGACAGCGAGATAAAAGGCCAACGTGACGAGAAAGGTCAGCGTGGTATCGACGGTGAAATAGTGCGACTGCTGGATATTCAGAACGGCGAACGAAAGCAGTGCGGCCCCCAGCAGGCCCACACGTCGATCGTACAGGCGGGCGCCGATGGCATAGACGAGGACAACGCAGAGCAGGTCCATCACGCCAGAGACAGCCCGTCCCGCCAGATAGACGCCACCGTAGCCCGTCAGGCCGGTGAGCTGGCCAACCGCCTTGGTGATAAACACCGGCAACACGCCATAGACGTACGACCCATGGCCACGGTTGTAGGGGTTGAGCGGGCTTTGCGCGGTGTCCCAATAGTCAGACAGCGTTGCAGGCCAGGAGAGGCTATTCTCGACCATGGTGAGAAAGCGCTCATCGGGGTGCAGATGCTGGCCGTCATCCCAGTCGAGACCGGTGAACCGCAACGCGGCGCCCAACAGAACGATGGCCAACAAGGTCAACGCGGTGGCCAAACGTGCTTTGCGGATGCTATGGGCGGTGGGGGCTGGATGCATCGGCTCTGCCTCGCAAGCGAATGGGCCTATTGTATCCGCCGCAGCAAGGTCAGCCAAGCGCTGGCGCGGCAGGCTACACGGCCGTCTGACGAAGCGTCGCGGACTTGGTAGCCTTGATGGCAAGGCTCACAAAGGTCTGTTTGCGGGCCATGCGCTCCGGGTCGTCATTCCACCGATCGAATACGTTGATGACGGCCAGAGCCCAGTTGATGGGGTTCAAGGGGTGACGCGCATTCTCACGCCCACGAAA
>JAAYDS010000437.1 GCA_012729155.1 Chloroflexota bacterium
CCGGCTCCCTGCTCATCTGTCTGGACCCGGCCGCTCCGGTGGCCGGCGAGCTCCCCGATCGGCCTGATGTGGCCTACTTTTGCACGCATCCCTGTCATCCGCCTCTCATCAAGCAAGAGGCAGAGCCTGAGGCTCAGGCAGACTTTTTTGGGGGGGTTGCCAGGCAGCACATCGTCTGTGCGTTGATGCAAGGTAGTGAAGATGACTATGCTCTGGGAGAAGCCGTTGCACGGGCCATGTTTGCCCCTGTGATGACCGCCCATCGCATCACCGTGGAGCAGATGGCCTTGCTCGAACCCGCGCTCACCGAAACAGTGGTGCTCACCTGTTTGTCGGTTGTGCGCGAGGCGCTCGACGAGGTGATTGCCAGGGGCGTGCCCGCTGAGGCAGCGACGGACTTTATTCTGGGGCATATGGGTGTGAATGTGGGCATGTTCTTTGGATACAATGACATCGAGATCTCGGATGGCGCCAAGCTGGCCATGGCTCGCGGGCGCGAGGCGCTCTTTATGCCAGACTGGAAGCAGGCCTTTGAGTGGGAGAACGTCATGGCCCAGGTGCAGGCCATCGTCAACGTCGAGAAGGATTAGCATGAAGCTCGGCATCAGTTCATGGACCTACACCTGGGCGATCGGTGTCAATGACTATACTCCTCCGTGCCCCTTGACGCCGTCGGACCTGGTAGACAAAGCCCTATCGCTCGGCGTGAGCGTCATTCAGGTGGCAGACAACCTCCCGCTTCACTCCCTCACCAGCCAAGAGCGCCGGTTGTTTGCAGCCAAAGCGGCTCGGCAGGGCATCGAGCTCGAGGTGGGTACCAAAGGGCTTACCATCGATAACATCCGACGCTATCTAGGTATCGCTGGCGAGCTGCGCGCTCGGCTACTGCGTGTTATCATCGACAGCGCAGGTGATGAGCCAAAGCCAGACGAGATCGTAGCGCGCCTCATGAGGCTTGTCCCTGAGCTTGAGGCGGCACGGGTCACACTGGGCATCGAGAACCACGACCGCTTTCGCGCCCACGACCTGGCCGATATTGTGCGGCGCGTCGACAGCCCACACGTGGGTATTTGCCTCGACACGGTCAACTCGTTCGGCGCCCTGGAGGGGCCTGAGGTGGTGGTGAGCACGCTGGCGCCCTATGTGGTTAACCTACACCTCAAAGACTTTGCGATCTTTCGCGCTGCACAGATGATGGGGTTCATCATCCAGGGCCGTCCGCTAGGTCAGGGGCGTACTGATATCCCCTGGCTGCTGCAGATGCTCGCCGACCATGGCCGTGACGTGAACGCGATCATCGAACTGTGGACGCCCGATCAGGGGGCCGTCGAGGACAACATCGCCCTCGAAGCCGCGTGGGCTGCCGCCAGTGTAGCCCATGCCAGGCGCTACATCGCCGGTTGATCCATCACCCGAGACTAGAGGAACTATCAGTGGAGCGCAACGTCATCTACTATGGTGTGCCAGATGCTCAGCCTGAGCCGATTGCCCTGCGTGCCGGTCCGCTGGAACTGGTATATCAGGCGGGCGACCTGCGCTACATACGCCTCGGAACACGAGAGATCGTAAGTCGCATCTACTTTGCGCTTCGCGATGCCGACTGGGGCACTGCTCCCAACACCATCGAGCGGCACACCATTGAGCTTGGAAGCAGGGGCTTTCGGATTGTGCATAGCGCTCACTCGCGTCTGGGTGATGCTGATGTGGCCTGGCATGCCGAGATCAGTGGAGCCCCCGACGGTACCATCACGTACCGCGTCACGGGCCGCGCCAAGCGTACTTTTCTGAGCAACCGCCTGGGGCTCTGCCTGCTACACCCCGCCTCCTTGGCAGGCGCACGTTGTCGCGTCGTACATGGTGATGGCTCAGAGGAAGAGGGGCGTTTCCCCGAGCGAATCGCGCCGCACCAGCCTTTTCTGGATATCGCCGCCATCTCATGCGAGCTGACTGATGGGATCTGGGCCAGCAGCGAGTTCAAGGGCGATACCTTTGAGATGGAGGATCAGCGCAACTGGACCGATGCCAGCTTCAAGACCTATCCACGGCCTCTTGCCCTGCCCTACCCCTTTGAGATGCATAGTGGAGAACGGTTTGAGCAGACGGTGACCTTGCGCCTGCAAGGCGTAAGCGCCGTGGCAGCTACATGCGCCGCGCCAGACGCAACCCTGCGCGTCGGCGTGGCGGCCCATGGCGAGGGCGTGCTGCCCCCCATTGGTCTACACATGGGCGCTGAGCCCCCCTGCCAGGGCGTCGTCATCGAGCGACTGCGAGCGCTGGAGGCGGGGCACCTCCGCGTGGCGCTCGCGCCCGAGACCGACGAGGGTACGCTGACTTGTTGGGCGCAGATGGCCAGAGCAGTCGACGCACCACTTGAGCTGGCACTGCTTGATGGCGGCGCGGCGACGGCCGACCGCGCCGCCGAGTGGCTGGCGCGCGAACAGCTCTCGGTGACACGGGTGCTGTTGTGCGCTTCTCCTGGCTGCGATGCGACGTCACTGCTAGCGTGTTCACGGCGTACGCTGGAGACCGTCGCGCCAAACGCCACGTTCTGGGTGGGCACCGATGGGGACTTTGTCGACCTCAACCGCGAGCGTCCCCAAGCCACTGGGGCGACTGGCGTCTTTTACTCGCTCAACCCGCAGGTGCACGCTTTTGACAACGCCTCGCTGGTCGAAAGCCTACCTGTCCAGGCAGAGACCGTTCTTTCAGCGCGGGCGCTCTATCCAGACCTGTCGGTGGCAGTAACGCCCATCACACTGCGCCCTCGTGGAGCCATCGCAGCCGATCCACGGCAGCCCTCGCTGTTTGCTGCTGGCTGGATGCTGGGCAGCATCGCCGCGCTGGCCAGGTGCGGAGTCAGCGCGCTCACCTATGGCGAGATCGCCGGCCCGCGCGGCACCATGAGCCGAGACGGCGCGCCCTACGCACTGTACCACCTGCTGCTCTGGCTAGCGGGCTGGCGAGGCGCACGTGTCTGCTCGATCGAGGTTTCTGACCTGTTACGGCTACAGGGCCTGGCCTTGCAACGCAACGGTGAGCGGTGCATCGTGCTGGCGAACATGGGCGGCAAGCCAATGGTCATCAAGACGCAGGGGATCGGTGCGGCGGCACGGGTGCAGTGGCTCGACGAACGCTGTGTAGTCGACACGCGATGGCAAGGCCCCACGGCGCCAGCGCCACTAAAAGTTGGCGCTGGCCAGGCTGAGATCGAGCTGCTGCCCTACGGCCTGGCTCGCATCGAGTCCTCGGCACCATAGAAAACCTCCAGAGCCACTCACGATCAGCCTGGCTCTGGAGGCAAATACCCTCATCCAGCGTCAGTGTAGTAGCCAGAGAGCGGTTTCCCAGCGCCCCATCTCGACGGTCAGCTCAGAGACGCCGCGCGCCACCCAGCCGCCGTTGTAGGCGTCTTCGATGTCTACAATCCGCGGGAAGCGCACCGTGCGCACACCGTCACTCTGCGCATACACTGCCAGGAAGTGATCGTTGCCCCAGACCATGTCGCCGTTGTCGACATAGATATGCGCTCCAGCAAACCGCGCCAGGTTACGCAACAGCTCCCACGACATGGCCGGCGCCAGGCTATAGACCGACCGCCACCCCGCCATCTCTTTCACTGCCAAGGCCGGCTGGCCGGTAAGCAGCGAGCGCCCCAGCACCGTGGCATCAGGGTCAGCGACGGCATACTGCGGCGAGACGCGAGTATCGGGCAGGTACTGGGTCTTGGGCGGGCGTAGATACTGCTCGCGATCGATCCCGGTGCCATAGCGCGTTCCAGCCAGGCCAAGGGTGATGGCGTGGCCGCCGCCTGCGACCTCCACATCGAGCTCGCCATAGGCGTCAACTCGGTCGAGTTGTAGACCGGTGAGATCGGCCATATGTGCGGTGGCGGCGCCTGTATCACTCTGCAGCCCCGGTGCATAGAGCCAGAGCACAGTGGCGCCATCACGGGCAAAGACGCGCTTGAGCACCGCACGCTCATCGTCGGATAGGTAAAAGAGGTTGGACATGATGTACAGCTTGTAGGATGGCAACTGGCGCGGCGCGCCCTGCTCGCTGGCCAACCCATCGGCGATGATCTCGTCTAGCAGCACCTGGTCAAACGGTGCGCCCATACGGCTCATGAACCAGTTGCGCATCAAAAAGCCCACGGCGTGGTGCAGATGCTCAGCAGGTTGATAAAACAGGCTGGCGCGCTGGCTGGCAACGTAGGCGATCTCGCCAAACGAAGAGCGGCCCAGGGCGATCAGGCGCTCTTCGATCG
>JAAYDS010000438.1 GCA_012729155.1 Chloroflexota bacterium
CACTTCTTCCTCACCCAGTAGCCACAACTGCGCCTTGGCGCCATTCAGCTTCACGGGGGCGATGCCCAGCTCGGCCATACCCCGCCCGTTGGCGCCAGGCTCGAGCCCGAGGAACTTGGCCTTGGAAAGCCCCCTGAGGTTTGCGGCGACCTCACTGGACAGCCCAGCGCCATACAGCACGACTGGCTTCTCAGCCTGTGCGACCAGCTCCGTCGTTTGACTGGCCTGACCACTGTTCAGGTTCACATCAGCGAACTTGGCCATGGTGTTCTCGCCATCGCAGACCACCACGATGCGCGCGCCGTGATCTTTGGCACGCTTGGCCAGATAGCCAAGCACACGATTCGTCTCGAGCGGATCGACACCTGCCACAATGACCAGATCGGCCTCGGGTACATCAGTCACCGCTCCAGCAGTGACCCCATCCAGGCAGGGCAGCGTGGCGCCCAGGCAGCCCACCTTGCCGCTCAAGCGATCCATCAGCGACTTGAGGCCACCAAGCGCCTCATTCGTGTTGGCGCCTGTCGCCAGCGCCACAACGTCGCCGAGCTTGAGGCCGCTGGCGGCCACGTCGAGGGCCTCATCCCAGGTCGCGTCGACAAGCTTGCCATCGCGACGCACCCTAGGCCCAGTAACACGCTCGCGCTGCTCGTCATACAGAGGAGCAAAGCGTCCATCGACGCACAAGAGCCCGTGGGTTGGCTCGGCCTCCCAGACGCCTTCGACGCGCAGCAATCGACGATGCGCCGACACCACCTCGATCTGGCAACCCACACTACACTGCATGCAGGTAGTGACGGTTCGGTCCACCTGCTCGCGATGACCACCATAGACGCTCCGGCGGTCGATGAGCGCGCCTGTGGGGCACACCTGCAAGCAGGTGCCACACGAGACACAGCTCGAGTCTCCAAAGGGCAGTCCCAGGTCAGCCGAAATGACTGAGTGCGATCCGCGATAGGCCATCTGCAACGTGTGGTTCGCCACAATCTCATCGCAGGCGCGGATGCACCGGCGACACAGGACGCAGCGGTTATGGTCCATCACAAAGTACTTGCGAGAAGCGTCGACGTCCTTGTTCTCTGCGGGCCGCTCAAAGAGCCAATGGTCAAGGTTATGGCGATAGGCCAGGTCCTGCAGCTCGCAATCCCCACTGGTGGGGCAATACATGCAATAGTGATTGCGCTCATAGAACAAGAGCTGCAACACCAGGCTGCGCGTCTCGAATAGCTTGGGCGTCTCTGTGTGGACGACCATGCCGTCAGTGGCCGGGCAGGTGCAGGCCGTCTGAAAGCCGCGCATCTTCTCGACTTCGACCAGGCACAGGCGGCAGCCACCCAGATCACTCACCATGGGATGGTGACACAGCGTCGGAATGTCAACACCAGCAGACTGGGCCACCTCCAGGATGGTCTGGCCAGACTGACCAACCACCTCTACCCCGTCGATTGTGAGGTGTATCTCACTCATACTGCCCCTTCCTCCTCACGACATTGCGGTTTCGTCATCGACTTCGGGCGAGCGCGCTGCCCGACCGTGATCCA
>JAAYDS010000439.1 GCA_012729155.1 Chloroflexota bacterium
CTCCACCGCCTCGCGGATCTTGGTGCTATACGTCGGGTAACGGCTGGCATACCGCGCCCCCTCGCGGCTGGCGTTGGTGATGGCGATCTTGGCGAACATGGCGCGCCCTACGTCTACCACCCCCACCAGCAGAATCATCAACAGCGGCAGCACCAGCGCCATCTCAACCAGACTCTGGCCTGGCCGGCTGCCATCTCGCAAACGCTTGTTTACAGCGGTCATGCGTCACCGCCCTCCGCTGAACCATTCTTTGATGGCATCCAGGCCGGTGGCCTTGCCCGGTTGCTGCTCCTCAAGATAGCGAACATACAGCCCGTCAACCCAACCGTTGAGGCGCTCTTCAACCCGCTGCAAGACGCCCTTGGTCGTCTCAGTCGTCTCGACGGCCTGCGGCGATGCCATCATCTGCTGGATGCGCGGCTGCAGCAGGCGATACTCGAACAGTCCGACAACCAGCAGCGCCAGCACCGCCACCACGCGCCACGCATTCCGCAAAATGCGCCCATAGCCCGCCGAGAGCGGCTCATACCTGAGCGCCTTGGCGCGGCGATGCTCAGCGATGGTGCCAGGCACCACGCTCAGCGCCAGAATGATCGACACAAAGAGGCGCCGCGCCCCAAAGGCCGTAGCCACGCAGCACACCTCGGGGTACCACGTGTGCACCAGCCACAGCAGCCCCATCAACACCGCAGCCAACCCCAGGCCCCACGCCAGTACGCGGATCAGCCAACGCTCGATGGCATAGACGTTCGGCCAGGCTGGCGGCTGCGCAAAGCCACGGAGCAGCCCGGCCAGCCCCCACAGCGCCACCACACCGGCATTCATGCGTGAGGCAAGGGTGCCCGCTGCAACAAAGTCATACACCGCCCAGTTGAACACCACTCCGGCCACCAGCCCGGCCAACAGCCCCAGCAGCGGCCGCGCCACGCGTACGGTGAACTCGGACGGCCGCGGCCGCACGCGCACAGTCACCGGCACCGTCTTCAGATGGTGCCCCGCCCCCGCGTTGATGGCCACGCTCGATTGGCTCTCAGCCGAGACGGGCAGCGACGTGGTGTCTACGGATACCATCACTTTGGTGCGCCCCGAGAACTGCGCTGGCTCGACGCGCACCCAGGCGTCGAGCGGGGCCAGCTCGCCGAACAGGTGCCCGCGCTTGCCACGCCGACCGATGACCAGCTCGTGCCGCACAACCTCGTCGGTCAACACATAGCCCATCACAAGCCGCCGCGGCTGCAGGCGCAGCTCGGGCGGTTGCACATAGCCACTGCTCAGCATGAACGATTCGAGCGCGGCACGCCCATCAGACGGATGCGCTTGCAGCGCCTCGCGCACCAGATCGGCCAGCTCGTAGGCGCCCTCGGCGTCGAGCCACTCTTCGAGCGAGCCGTCGAGCATGTGCTTGACCGCAGCACCGCTGTGTCGATCGAACAGCCTGATCAGGTCTTCGAGCGTCCAGGCCTCGAGGTTGGTCTTGATCCACCCGCTGGTGGCCAGCACAAAGGGCCTCGCCGCCCGCTGTCGCAAGGCCAGCCGTCGCCGATCAAAGGCCTCTGCCAGCGCTGCACGCGCCTCTGGCTCTTCGAGCCCAGAACCCAGCGCAGCAGGCGCCTCACGGACGCGCTCGACCGCCTCGTCGAGCAAGACCATCGGGAGCGAACGCTCGCTGCCAAACACCACCGGTAGCTCACCGCTGAACACCAGCAGCGCCCTGAACGGCGGTGCGAGCCGAGGCGCCTCGTCAGCCAAAAAGCTCGACACAGCACGGCGCGCCTCACGGGCCACCCGTACCGGGCTGGGGTGCGGCTCACGAGAGCCGCGCTCTGCCTCTACCAGCCAGGCATCCTCATCGTTGGCCCACACAGAGCCCTGCCAGTCGCGCACATCCAGGTGATAGATGCCCGAAGGCGCCACCACCAGCCATTCGAGCTCGTGGCCATACACCGCCGGATAGGGCAGCACGTAATAGTCGTCAGGCAGCCCGTCAAGCAACGCCTCTAAGACGATGTCTGACTCGACCGCTCCTGGTTCTGCGATGATGGTTGCCATTGCTATCCCTACGCCATAACAGAATGCTGATCGATCAGGCGCTCGCGCACAAACTGGCCCTGTGGATGCAGTCTAAAGTGCGCCGCATCCAACCGATACTCCATATCGACCGCGGCCATGCCTGCACGGTTCTTTTCGACGCTCAACACCAGCCAGCCGCGCATCTGCTCGCCGCGCACGGGGTCGTTTAGCAGATGCTCACGGCTGACGATGGACTGTTTGTTGTTGACCACCAGGCCGATATCGGCCTCGTACTGGATGGCCGAGCTGCCGCGCAGATCGCTCAGGCGCATGCGGGGCGACCTGAGCCCGGTGCGGTCGGCCGCCGCGATGGCCACCACGCGCGCTCCGGTGTTCAACGCCATGTCTTTGAGGCCCTGGATGACCTGGGTCATGCGCTCGTCTTCCGACTCGATGCGCTCGTCGCTGTTCACCTTTTGCAGATAGTCGATGACCACCAGCAGCGGCGCGTCCAGACGATCGGCCAGCTCGCGCGTCCATACCTCTACGGCCCCCAACGTGGCGCTGGTTCGCCCTGGCCGCGCCAGGTGCAGCCGCTCAGAGTAACCGAGCATCTCGGCTACCACGGCGCCATAACGCCGGCTGCTTTGCAGGGCGGCAATAGGCCCGCGTCCATCGGCCGCGCTCATCGCCGCCTCGTCTAGCCGTTTGAGCGTCAGCGCCTGATCGAACGGCATAACGAACGCCGACTCGAGACACAGCAGGCGCGAAATCAGATGTTCGGGCTCGTGCTCGTAGCAGATGTAGAGCGCATGCGCCCCTGATTCAGAGCGAGCCGCATTGCGCGCCAGCTGCAGCGCAAAGATCGTCTTGCCAACGCCACTGGGCCCGCCAAGCACCACCAGTTCGCCGCTACGCAGCCCGCCGCCAATGACCTCATCTAGCGGCAAGAACCCGGTGGGCAGCGGCCAGCGTCGCATGGCCTGCTGCGGCGAAACGCCATCGATAGCGCTCAACGTCTCGCGCGCCGTCACGGGGCTATAGCCCAGGGCGTCGCTCTCAAGGCTCATCCCCACACCCCTCCGAGCAGCCCGCCCGAGCCGCGTGTCACCCTGCGACGCTCGGCCCCCTCTGACACAGTAAAGATATCGGGGGGCAGCTCAATGCCCATGGCCGACAACTTGTCCATAAACGCCGGGCGTACCCCAGTGGCCGTAAAGTGCCCCTGCACACGCCCATCTGCCACGCCCGTTTGCGTGAACACGAAAATGTCCTGCATCACCACCACGTCGCCTTCCATGCCCTGCACCTCGGCGATAGAGACGACCTTGCGGGTGCCATCTTGCAGGCGGTCCAGATGCACGATCAGGTTAAAGGCAGACGAGATCTGCTCACGGATGGCACGCAGTGGCAGGTCCATACCGGCCATCAGCGCCATCGTCTCGACGCGTGCCAGCGTATCGCGCGGCCCGTTCGAGTGCACTGTCGTCAGCGAGCCATCGTGGCCCGTGTTCATGGCCTGCAACATGTCCAACGCCTCGCCGCCGCGCAC
>JAAYDS010000440.1 GCA_012729155.1 Chloroflexota bacterium
CACCCGCTACGCTGGCGCACGCGTCGCAAGGCGCTGTTGCGGCTGCCCGAGGGCGTGCCCTTTGCGCCCGAACTGGACGTGCATGGCCTGTTGGCGCAGGTGCAGCTCGACCTGGGGCAGGTGATCTCGGCCAGACCGCGGGCACTCTACCCCACCGCAGATTGGGAGACGAGCGCCAACAACGCCCTGCCCAAGATCATCGCGAATGAGCTGCTGATCGAATACACAGCCCACGCCGATGCGCGCTTTGTGCTCTGGAACGGAGAGACGACGCCCGTGAGCGCCGTTGAGGGCGTGCAGGCCGAGGTTGCGTTGACGCCGGTGCCAGCGGCCACACAGCGGGTGCGTTTGCGCGTCACCGAGGGGCCAGGCGGGCCCATGGTGCCGTGCAAGCTGCACGTCCACGGGCAGGCGGGCGAGTATCTGGCGCCGGTGGATCGGCACCGCATGCCCAACGGCGCCTGGTTCGAGGACTATTCGGTGGACTTTACGCACGCCTGGCGACACCACTGCACCTACATCACGGGGGAGGCGACCATCGATCTGCCGCTGGGCACGGTGTATCTGGAGATCAGCAAAGGTTTCGAGATCAAGCCGCTGCGGCTGGCTTATGAGGTAACGCCCGAGACCAGTGAGATCTTGGTTGTGCTAGACAAGGTGTTGCCCTGGCGCCAGCAGGGCTGGGTGACGGCCGACACGCACGTGCACTTTTTGTCGCCCATGTCGGCGCTGCTCGAGGGCTCGGCCGAGGGCGTCAACGTGGTCAACCTGCTGGCCAGCCAGTGGGGCGAGCTGATGACCAACGTGGGCGACTTTGACGGGCGCAGCACATGGGGCTCGCGCGAGATGGGCGGCGATGGCGAACACCTGGTGCGCGTGGGCACCGAGAACCGCCAACACGTGATGGGGCACATCTCGCTGCTGGGCTATGAGGGCGGCATCATCGCGCCCATGACCAGCGGCGGGCCCGACGAATCGGCGCTGGGCGACCCCGTGGGCGCGCTGCTGACCGAGTGGGCGCGTCAGTGCCGCGAGCAGGGCGGTCTGGTGGTGCTGCCGCACTTTCCGCACCCGCGCATGGAGAACGCGGCCACTATCGTAGAGGGGCTGGTGGATGGCGTCGAGATGACCTCGTGGGGAGACCTGTACAGCGGCATCAACCCCTACTCGCTGTCAGACTGGTACCGCTACCTCAACAACGGCTACCTGGTGGCGGCTGTGGGCGGCACCGACAAGATGAGCGCCACCACGGCCGTGGGCACGGTGCGCACCTATGCGCTGCTGCGGGCAGGCGAGCCGCTCACCTATGCCGCCTGGATGGACGCGGTGCGCCGCGCCGAGACCTTTGTGACCTATGGCCCCCTGCTGGATATGTCGGTAGACGGCCAGCCCATGGGCGGGCGCATTGCGCTGGGTGCGGGGGGCGGCACGGTGGATGTATCGTGGCAGGTGGCCAGCGTGACGGTGCCGATGTCTCGTGTGGAGCTGGTGGTCAATGGCGAGATCCGCGAGAGTGTGGCGGTAGACGCCTGGCGCGGGGCGGGCAGCTGGTCGCTCAAGGTCGACCGATCATCGTGGGCGGCGCTGCTGGTGCGCGGGCACTATGCAGATCAGCCCGAGATCGTGGCGGCGCACTCGTCTCCGGTGATGCTCGAGGTGGAGGGCAGCGCCTTTTACGCCGCGGCAGATGCGGTGACCATTCTGGAGCAGATCGAGGGGGCGCTGGCCTATCTGGACACGGTGGGGACGCGGGCCGAGGATCGCGTGTACAAGCGGCTGCGGCTGGTGCTCGAAGGGGCGCATCGGCGGTTGCACAACCGCATGCATGCCCAGGGGCACTATCATGAGCACACCGCGGGCGAGGACCACGCGGCGCACCA
>JAAYDS010000441.1 GCA_012729155.1 Chloroflexota bacterium
CGAAACGTCGGTAGTGAACGCAACGCTCTTGACGGCGCCGTCTACCACCACCTGCACCGGCGACGCTGACACATCGCCAACCTCAACCTCATAGGTCTTGCCATCGATCGTCAGTTGATACTTGGTCACCGTAGCCTCCCTTATCTCAGCCCGTCAAGGCGCCCGCGGGCCTTCCAGTTCGCCGAGCCAGTGATGCCTGCCACCTGGACCACCTCGCCGGTGATCTCTTCATCATCGATCTCTGTAAGCGCCTGCCAAGGTAGCGCCGCCACCGGCTGTGGCGCACGGCCTACAGAGCCTGCCACCAGAGCGGGCTGCGCGGTGCGAGCCTGTAGTGCGAGTGCCACGGCCACCGCAGCGGCCAGATCGCCGTCGCCTTCGGCAGAAGCCACAACACTAGTCGCCCGAGTCGGCAAAGCAACCGGTGCCTCACCCTCGCCCGCATCCTCCTCAGTCTCAGGCCCGACCTGGCCGGGAAAGACTTTGGAGAGCACCCAGATCAGCGCTGCGATGATGATCAGCGTAAGAAACACCAACCCCATGCCAACGCCCGTGATCGTCAGGCCCTGGTTAAAGACCTCCCATCTATCCACGCTCCATCTCCCTTATGCAATTTACCGGCGCCCAGCCTGTGCTGAGCGCCAGAATGGGTGACTTGATGGGCCTAACCCAGCCGCCCGGCCACGCGCCACAGCGAAACCTTGGACGAGGCCTCTTCGACCTTGCTGGCCGCCGGCGCGACGCCCGTGGTGACAGGCGCAGCCTTGGGCACAGGAGTCGGCTCGGCAGCAAAGATGCGTGGCTCGGTGATCGGCGCCACGCGCCCAGCACGTCGCAGTTCAAAGAACTCGCGCGCCTCGCGCGGGAAGAGCGCATACGACATGATGTCTTCCTCGCTCTGAGCCAGATCGCCGATCTCTTCACGCGCCTTGTCCCAGCCGGGCTCTACCAGATCGCCAGGGCGCACAGTGACGCGCTCCTGGTCACCGATGGCTTTTCTGACCACATCGGGATTCAACGGCGCAGGCGGCGTGCCATACATACCCCGGCAATAGTCCTGCACCTCTTTTGAGATGATCTTGTAGCGCTCGCCCATAATGACATTGAGTACGGCTTGCGTGCCGACAATCTGGCTGGTGGGCGTCACCAGCGGGGGATACCCCAGGTCCTCGCGTACGCGAGGCAACTCCGCCAGCACATCCTCCCACTTGTCCGAAGCGTTCTGCTGGCGCAGCTGGCTCACGAGGTTCGAGAGCATTCCGCCGGGCATCTGGTAGAGTAGCACGCGGATGTCAGAGGCGTTGATCCCAGTTTCAAAGCGCGAGAGATGCTCAGTGCGGACCTGACGGAAGTAGGCGGCGATCTCGGTCAGCAAGTTAAGGTCGATGCCGGTATCGCGCTCCGTACCCTGGAAGGTCGCCACCACTGCCTCTGTCGGAGGCTGCGCGGTTCCGCCGCCCACCGAGGAGATGGCAGTATCGACGACATCGGCCCCCGCCTCAGCGGCCTTGAGCACTGACGCCATCGAAAAGCCACTGGTGTCGTGCGTATGGAACTGAACCGGTAGGCCCACATCCATCTTGAGTCGCCTGACCAACTCGTAGGCGTTGTAGGGCGTGCACAGGGCTGCCATATCTTTGATGCAGATACTATCGGCGCCCAGCTCCTTGAGCCGCTGAGCTGTCTCGACAAACGAGTCGAGCGTGTGCACCGGGCTGATGGTGTAACAGATGGCCCCTTGCACGCTACCGCCGTGTTTCTTGACGGCCTTGATCGCCCATTCCATGTTGCGAATGTCGTTCAAGGCGTCAAAGATACGAAAGATGTCCATGCCCGCCTTGACCGACAGCTCGACGAACTTTTCAACGATGTCATCAGGGTAGTGTCGATAACCCAGGATGTTCTGCCCGCGCAAGAGCATCTGGAACTTGGTTTTGGGCATCGTTTCCCTGAGAACCTTGAGACGCTCCCAGGGGTCTTCGTGCAGAAAGCGCATCGCCGAGTCAAACGTGGCGCCTCCCCACATCTCCACCGAGGCATAGCCGGCTAGGTCGATCTTCTCGGCGACCGGCAACATATCTCCAGTAGACATGCGAGTGGCCAGCAATGACTGGTGCGCATCGCGCAGGGTGGTATCGGTTATCTTTAAGGGATTCGTACTCATATCAACACCTCACTAGAGCGGCATGGTGGCATGCTTCTTCCCAGGAACAGAGTCACGCTTGTTCTGGAGCATGCGCAGGCCATTGATCAACGCCGCACGCGTCTGGGTGGGCTCGATGACAGCGTCAACAAAGCCAGCCGACGCAGCGACGTACGGGTTGGCAAAACGCTGACGGTATTCCTCGACCAGTTGTGCCCGCATCCCTGAAGGATCGTCAGCTGTGGCGAGGTCTTTTTTATGCAAGATGTTCACGGCGCCCTCAGGGCCCATGACAGCGATTTCGGCGCCAGGCCAGGCAAGGTTGAGGTCACCGCGCAGATGCTTGCTGCTCATAACGATATAGGCGCCACCATAGGCTTTGCGGAGCACAACGGTGAGCTTGGGCACCGTCGCCTCGGCATAGGCAAAGATCAGCTTGGCGCCATGGCGGATGACGCCGCCCTGTTCCTGTACCGTACCGGGCATAAAGCCGGGAACGTCGACCAAGGTGACAAGCGGGATGTTGAACGCATCGCAGAAACGCACAAAGCGCGCCGCCTTGGTCGAAGCGTCGATATCGAGCACGCCCGCCGACACCGAGGGCTGGTTAGCCACGACTCCGACGACGGCGCCATCGAGACGGCCAAAGCCAATGATGACGTTGCCCGCGAAATCTGGCTGCACTTCGAACCATGAACCCAGATCAAGCACGTTGCCGACCACATCTTTGACATCGTACGGCGAGTTGGGATCCTCTGGTACGATCGTGTTTAGCGAGGCCTCGGCACGCGCCGGATTGTCCTTGGGGGCCACTGCGGGGGCATCTTCGAGATTGTTCTGCGGCAGATAGCTCAGCAAGATGCGAACGCTGTCGAGCACAGCCTTCTCAGACGCGCCCCTAAAGTGGGCCACACCGCTGGTAGCGGTATGAACGTCAGCGCCGCCCAGCTCATCAAATGAGACCTCTTCGTGGGTGACGGTCTTGACGACCTCGGGCCCTGTAATGAACATGTGGCTGGTGCCATCGACCATAAACACAAAGTCCGTCAGTGCCGGCGAGTAGACCGCACCACCAGCACACGGCCCCAACACAACACTGATCTGGGGAATAACGCCCGACGCCATCACGTTACGCTGGAACACATCGCCATAGCCTGCAAGGGCGTGGATACCCTCTTGAATGCGAGCGCCACCCGAATCATTGATGCCGATGAGAGGCGCGCCATTCCGCAAAGCCAGGTCTTGCACCTTGGTGATCTTGGCAGCGTGGGCCTCGCCCAGAGTGCCCCCTTTGACTGTAAAATCTTGTGCGAACACATAGACGAGCCGGCCATGGATGGTGCCATAACCAGTGACCACTCCGTCGCCAAGGGCGACACGGCCTTCCAGATCGAGCTCGCCGCTCTCATGCATCACCAGGGCATCCAGCTCCTGGAATGACCCTTCGTCGAGCAAATAAGCCAGCCGCTCACGGGCCGTCATCTTGCCCTTGTCGTGCTGACGCGAAATGGCCTCGGCCCCCCCACCCAGTTTGGCCTGCTCTTGGAGCCGGCGCAGATTGGTGATCTTGTCGGACGCCATTATTCCTCCTGTTAGCTAGCAACCGTTTCTGTCTGTTCCCACAATACAAGCTCAACCCCTGCCTCATCCAGCATCTTTCGTGCCAGCGGGTCAGGATAAGCGCTTCGACAGACAACCCTGACGATGCCTGCGTTGATGATCATTTTGGCGCAGGTGATGCAGGGTTGATGCGTAACGTAGATGGACGCCCCTTCGATGGAGACGCCGTGGAGAGCTGCCTGGATGATGGCGTTCTGCTCGGCATGCAACCCGCGGCACACCTCTTGCCTTTGCCCAGAGGGGATACCGAGTTGTTCGCGCAGGCAGCCGGTGTCGACACAGTGGGCCAAGCCACGCGGGGCGCCATTGTAGCCTGTGGACAGAATGCGCTTGTCTCTCACCACCACTGCGCCCACAGAGCGCCGCAGGCATGTGGAGCGGCTAGCCACTTGTGTCGCGATCTCGACAAAGTACTCGTCCCAACTCGGTCTCATCGCTTGAGTACCGCCTCTGCAAAGGCCGCCGCAGTAACCGGCATGGCCTGACGATAGATGCCCAGGGCTGCCTCGGCGTATTGCCGATGCTCCCACTGGGCATGCGGATCAAGGCGCTTTTCCAGCCAGTTCATCAACGACCAAGCGTTGACCGTCCAGATGAACTCGGTGTAGACCGCCGAGCCAAGCACGGCCCGCGCTTGCTCACGTTTCCAGCCCTGACTGACCAGCTCCTCATACACATCGAACGAGCGCTCCATGTGCTGTACATAGGGACTATCAGCCTCCACCCCTGCAGGCACATAATACTCACGATCAGCAACACAGTAACGCAGGCTCTTTTCGTTATAGCTGCCGATGCGATGGCGCATCCATTGCCGGGCCACAAAAATGGGGCACTTGACGCCCCATCGAAAGACTGCATGTTCAAAGACGGTATTGTGCCTGGGTGACGACTGCATGAGCCGACGAATCAAACGCGCATCCGCGTCATCACTCTTGGCGGTCGATTGATAGCAGATGCGTGCACCACGAACAACAGCGCCATCGCCACCCAGAAGATCCTCCAGGTGCAGATGGCCACGATCAAGCACGTCTACACAGATAGGCAGTTCAGGCGCCACAACACTCTACCTCAAGCGAATACGGCCGAACGACAGCATGTCGACCAAACTGTGCCAGGATAGATTGTACCATAGATGCCCTGCACTGACCAGTCGCACCACCTTGCCAGCCGATCACACGCAGTGTGGTTCACAGCTGCTCAAACCGCTTGCCCAATGCGGCGGGCGGCGAGCCGCCGATCAGTGCAAGAATGCCTCGCTGAAGCTTGGCCGGTACATACCGCTCAACCCATGCTGCCCCACCACCCACAACCAACAGTGCCACCACCATCAGCGCGAATGGGGCGGCCTGAAAGACCTGCGTAGGTACATTGGGATAGCTTGGCTGCAGAATACTCCCGAGCGACTTTAGCGCGCCGAACAGATAGGCGCCCAACGCCACACGGAAGGGACTCCAGCCGCCAAAGATCACGATCGCCAGTGCGATCCAACCCATGCCCGAAGTGTGTCGATGGCTCCACCCCAGCTTGACGCTCAACGAGTAGCTGGCGCCAGCAATGCCCACCAGCGCGCCGCCGATGGCGGCATAGGTATAACGCAACCGGTTTACCGCGATGCCGCGCGCAAACGCCGCCTCAGGGCGCTCTCCCACACTACGTAGGCGCAAGCCAGGCCGCGTGAGCGAAAGCCAACCCCACGCCAAAAAGACCGTGACGTAGCTCGCGTACACCACCAGATTCTGGCGAAAGAACACCTCTCCCAGCACAGGGATACTGGCCAGCACGCCCAGCGGCATATACGGCACGCTCGGCCCCGGGATGCGCACATATGGCAGGCCGATGAATGAACTGAGATCAGCACAGAGCAACGTCAGCACAAAGCCAATGGCTACCTGATCTTGCTTCAGCACGATAGAGCTCAATGCCACGACGAGTGCCACCAGAGCCCCTACCACAGCCGCCACGAAAAACCCCAGCAGCAGGCTGTTGCCCAGATAAGCCGCCGCGAAGCCAGCCATGGCACTGAGCAGAATGGTGCCATCGAGCGAGAGGTTGACGATGCCCACGCGCTCCGTCAGCGTCTCACCAATGCCGGCAAAGATCAGCGGACTCGCCGAGGCTACTACACTCTGAAGGGTGGCTATCACCAGAGGATCAAGCATTGCGCTCCTTACGGTCGGCCAGCCGTTGCCGCCATCCCTTGATCAGAAAGAAAAAGAGCACCATGCTTGCTTGCAGAATGCCCCCCAGCGAGGAATCAAGCTGCATGCGGAGTTCAAGCCTGGGGCTGCCCACCTGAACGGCGCCAAAGAAAAAGACAATCAGCGGCACCGCAACAGCGCGTAGCCCCGAAAGCAGCACCACCAACTGCGACAGATAGCCATACCCCCCGGAGACCTGGGGAATCAGCCGGAAATAGACGGCTGTGGTCTGCAGCGAGCCGGCAATGCCGGCCATCAGGCCGCACACCACAAACGCCACGATCATCTCTCGGTGGGTGTTGATGCCCATGCGTGCAGCCGCAGCTGAGTTAAGCCCAATGGCCTTGAGCCTCAAGCCCCAGTGGGTATCGC
>JAAYDS010000071.1 GCA_012729155.1 Chloroflexota bacterium
ACGCTGCCCAACGAGCTCTCCGATGCCGCGCGCATCGACGGCGCCAACGAGCTCGGCATCCTGTTCCGCATCGTGTTGCCGCTGGCCAAGCCAGCGCTCACCGTGGTGGCACTGTTCCGCTTCATGGGCGCCTGGAACGACTACTTTGGCCCATTGGTCTATCTATCCAACGACAAGCAGTGGACGCTGGCTCGCGGCCTCGAACGCCTGCGCGGTTCGGCCTACGAGGTAGGTTCCTCGCGTATGGCCTATCCCTATCTGATGGCCGTCAGCAGCATCATCACACTGCCCATTCTGGTGGCGTTCTTCTTTGCCCAGCGCACTTTTATCGAGGGTATCTCGCTCACCGGCATCAAGGGCTGAGCAAAGCCGCAGGGGCTCTATCCGTCGTTCTGGTCGCGAGTGCCCTGCAGCAGATAGCTTGCTTTTGTGTGTTACCAGGAGTAGAGTGCTATGGGCTCTGACGAGTCGTACTATCATACGAGGTGAAAGACATGGCAGATCGCGTAGGTTATGGTGTTGTCGGTGCGGGCTCGATCGGTATTCGAGCCGCCCTCACGCACCTCAGCCAAGAAGACGTGCAGGATCGCACTTATCTCGCCGCTGTTTGCGATCCGGTTCCTGGCCGCGCCGAGGCCGCCAAGGAAAAGTTCGGCGTCGTGTCGGCCTATGAGAGCTATGAAGACTTGCTGGCCGACCCCAACGTGGATGCGATCACGCTCTGCTCTCCCATCGGCCTGCACTATGAGCAGGCGATGCTCGCCATCGAAGCTGGCAAGCACATCCACTTTAACAAGACCATGACCACCGAAGAGTGGGAAGCCACCAACGTCATCAATGCCGCTGCGGCCAAGGGCATCAAGCTGGTGGCCTCTCCCGGTATGATGCTGCATCCCTACAACCAGCGTCTGCGCAAAGCCATTCTGGAGGGCAAGCTCGGAACGCTGGCCTGGGCTGCCACCGGTGCATCGGGCGTGCAGGGCTACCACATCAATGAGCCCATCCGTCAGGGTAACGACGTGTTGAGCAACATCAACCCCGCGTGGTACTTCCGCAAACCCGGCGGCGGCCCTCAGTATGACGTCACTGTGTACTGCCTGCACAACCTGACCGGTCTGCTCGGCCCTGCCAAGCGTGTCGCGGCGATGAGTGGCCTGTTGATCCCCGAGCGCGAGTTCCGGGGTGAGATGCTCAAGTGCGACATGGATGACAACACCTTCCTGCTGATCGACTTTGGTGAGGCCCTGTTCGCGTTCGCGTATGGCACCGTGTCTGGCCGCCTCACCGAGGGCTTTGCACCGTCGATCTTTGGCACCGGGGGACAGATCGTGGGCACCCGCCTCAATGACGATAACATGCGTCACGAGGGCGACCACCAGCCACACGTGGTGGGCGTACACGGTACGCTGGGCGAGAACCATGTGTTCGAGGATATGATGCAGCTTGCCGACTGGATCCGCGAAGACAAGCCAACCATCGTCACGGCCGATCACGCGCGACATGTCGTCGAGATCATCGACGCTGGCTTCCGTGCCGCCGAGACGGGCAAGGTTCAAGAGCTCAAGACCACCTTCACCCCCCTGAGCCTCGACGAGCTTCAGGGCATCGCATAGCGGAGGGTTAGCATGACCAAGGTACTCATCACCGGCGCCAGCGGCCGTTTCGCCAAGTTCATGGTCGAAGAGCTACGGGGCGACTATGACCTCGTGCTTATGTCGCGCAAAGAGCTGCCCGAGGATCGCGCCGACCTCCCCTGGATACAGGGAGACCTCAACAACTATGATGACTGCGTCAAGGCCGTTCAGGGTGTGGACTATATTCAGGCTCTAGGGGCTGTTCCCTCGCCGAGCGATCACCCCGATGAGATCGCCCACGCACAGCGCTTGGGTCGCGAGCCCCGCCCCTTTGATATTACCATGAAGACCAACATCATGGGCGTCTACTACCTGATGATGGCGGCCGTCAAGGCGGGGGTCAAGGGAGTGGTCCTGACCGGCTCGAACTGCGCCTTTGGGCACGGCTATCGCATCTCGAATCGGGAGTATCCCTTCCAGTATCTGCCGCTGGATGAGAAACACCCAACCGACGCCGAAGACTCGTACTCGTACAGCAAGTACGTCGGCGAAGAGCTGCTCCACAAGTTCACGCGCTCCTATGGCATCCGCACCTATGTCACGCGCCCGGCGGGCATCTGCCCACCTGAGCGGCTACAGGCAATGGCTGAGAGCGCCAAGCCCACGACGTCTTGGACGGAATGGCTGTGGGGCTATGTTCCCAGCAAAGACCTGGCCACCATGCAGCGCCTGATCATGGAGAAATGCCACGATCTCTCAGACCACGAGGTCTATGTGGCCAACGGCCTTGATACCACTGCTCTTGAGCCCACTCGTGAGCTGGTGGAACGCTTCAAGCCAGAGCTGTTGCCCCTGGTGAAGGATATGGGCGGTTTCCAGGCGTTCTTCTCGACCAACAAGGCACAGGAACAACTGGGCTGGTATCCCAAGTACAGCTGGCGGCAGTACCTCAAATAGGCCGCCTCTAGATCAAGAGAAAGAGGGCTCGCGAACGCGAGCCCTCTTCTGGTTCTGGATTCCGTCGTCGTGGCCTAGTCGCCTCGGCGCCAGCTCTCGAGCACACTCTTGACATGGTTGAGATGGGAGCCGATCTGATAGTAGTTGAGGCTGACCATCTCAGTGCCCCAATAGCCGTCATAGCCAAGATCGCGCAACATGCCCATCTTGGCCTGCAACACCTCGGTGGTGCCAGGCCAGAGATGCGTGTGCATGGTGTACTTGGCCAGCATCTGGTCGCCCTTTTCGGCATCGGGGCCGTACCAGCGGTCAAAGTGCAGCAACAGGCCCCAGGCCGGGTCGTCCACGGCCTCGGCAATAGCGAGCATGTTGGCAGGCACATCCTCAGGGCCCCAGTGATTCTCTGGTCCGACCTTGTAGCCGCCATTGCCTGCGCGCGTGGCGTACTCTTTGTACAGCTTGACGATCCAGTCAAACTGCTCGTCGGTGAACGTGAGCACCTTTTCGCGTACGCCTGCGTCGATGCGCAGTGTTTTGGCGCCCAAGAACTCGGCCGCGTCCATCCACTTGAGGAACTGCTCGCGATTGGCGGCACGCTCATCGGGGTCGTCTACCCACAGGCAGGGGCCATCCACCGCGATATTGGCAAGCTCGAGCTCGCGCTCTTCCAGCGCGTCTTTGACCAACGTCAAGTAGTCCTCATCCAGACTCTTGAAGCTGCCACTCCAGAGGTCAGCTCCAGTGAGGCCATAGCGGTACTTGACGGTCTCGAGGTAGCCAAACAGGTCCATATTGCCGAGCTTGTGGTGCTTGTTGAACGCATACGAAATAATCGAGGTCTTCATCGCACTCCTTTGTTGCGCTGGCGAATAGTCAACCGCCAGGGCATTCCCCTGTGACAGCGAGCGCCCTGGCGGTTCATCCCTACTGCACCGACCGTCAGCCGATGCGCCAGGTGGCGTTATCGACGCTCTCCATCTTGCCGCTCTTGGACGCGCGGCGACCGGCATCGAGGATGGCCATATACTCGAGGTTGGCCATCATCTCCAGCGTCGGATGCACCGGCTCGCCGGTGTCCAGATGCCAGATCAGTTCCTTGGCCTCGGTGTCGCGACGCGGGTCGATTGGCTCGGCCTCAAAGACGGTTTGGTCGCCATGGCCGCGCTCGAGACGCACCGTGTTGCCTTCGACCACCAGCGTGCCAGTCTGACCGTAGACGATGGGCCCTGTGGGCACGCCGTGGTGCCACGTGGTCCACGAGCCTTCCAGGATGGCCATCGCGTTCGGGTAGCGCACAATGATCGCTGCGTTATCCGGCGCATCGCCCCAGTGGCTGTCGAGATTGGCTGCCATTGCCACGGCGTCAGTGGCCTGCTCGCCTATGTACCAGCGTGTGACCATAGCGCCATAGCAGCAATAGTCGAGCAGCGCTCCGCCGCCGGTCGCATCCTGATGCCACCACGAGGCGCCTCGCTCTGGGCCACTCATAGGTGCAGCCGCTTCAGAGACACCGGCGTGCTGGGCGCCAGGCCCCAACGGGCCGGTATGACCCGAGCGCCACTTGACCTCGAGCACGCGCCCGATGGTACCGGCGTCGATGAGCTCTTTGCATTTGCGCGCCGCGGGCGACCAGGTCAACGGCCAGTTGACGATCAACTCGGTGCCGTTGGCCTTGCACGCACGCACCATGCGCAGCGCGCCAGACAGGTCCATGGCCATCGGTTTTTCGACGCAGCAGAAGGCGCCCGACTTGGCGGCCGCTTCAACCACGTCAGGGTGCTGGGCGTTCTCGCACTGCACCACCACGATGTCGAGGTTCTCCTTCTCGAGCATCTCGTGGTAGCAGTCGTACTTTTTGGGGATACCCAGCTTTTCCATGAGCATGGCCTGGTTCCACTTGCGCGTATAGGGGGCATCGCGCAGTTCGGGGACGACGGGCACCGTGTCAGCGCACGCCACCCACTCAACCTGCGGATGGGCGCCGAACCGCTGCGCCACATTGTTGACGTGCATGTGGCCAAAGCCGATGATGCCGACGCGATACTTCTTTGCCATGTTACTCTCCTTGACTCGCGAGGGGCGCCGTTGATGGCGCCCCCCTCATTATGCCCCTTACTTGCAGTTACCGGTGATCTCGCACAGTGTGACTTCACGGCCGATGTCGGAGGAGCGATACATCATCTCCAGCGCCCCGATCACGTTCAGGACCTCACACTTCTTGACGCGCATCTCTTCTTCGCCAGCAATCACCTTGAGCAGGTGAGCCGTTTCGCCACGGTGCCCAACAAAGGGCACGCGAGCCGGCGTGGGAAGATTGATCAACGTGTCAGACGTGTATGCGCCTGTGACGCCCAGCAGCGTCAGCGGGTGCAACTTGAGACCGCACTTGGTGCCCAGGGCATAGGTGCCGCCAAAACCATCAGACGGGATGTTGGCTGCCCAAGACGACTTGAGGAAGAGGGTCATACCGCCCTCAAGGCGCATAAAGCCAGCCGCATAGTCCTCAACGGTGAACTCTTTGTAGCTGTACGGACGCGGCGTGAGCACGCCCTCGGGGGCGCCACTGGCCGCCAGGTCTTCCTTCAGACCCTCGTCGGTGTTGGCGATCTTGGTGTAGACGCCGCCACTGACCGCGGTCACCTGGGGGTTACCCAGAATCCAGAGCAACGCGTCAAGCGAGTGCACACCGATGTCGTACACTGGGCCGCCGCCGTTGTCCTCTTTGATGTGGAACTGGCCCCATTTCGGCACACCGCGGCGACGGCAGGCCGACGTCTCGGCATAGTACACATCACCCAGCACGCCCGTCGAGACGATCTCTTTGGCAGCTTCGGCCTCGGGCATAAAGCGCGAGCTCTGACCCACGAACAGAACCTTGCCGACTTGCTCAGCGACCTTGTACATCTCTAGCGCGTCAGCATAGCCCGGCGCAATGGGCTTTTCGCAGAGCACGTGCGCGCCGTGCTTGAGAGCCTCGATGGTCCACTGTTTGTGGAAGCAGTTCGGGGTGCACACTGAAACGATGTCGGGCTTGCACTCCTCGAGCATCTTGACGGGGTCGCCATACCCCTTGTCTTCGGTCAGGCCAACGCTCTTGGCCGTGGCCTTGGCACGCTCGGGCAGAGCGTCGGCCATACCCACGAACTCGACTTGATCTTTGAGCGCCTGCCATGCAGGGATGTGCGCGATGTTCGCGATCATCCCGGTTCCGATTATCGCTACGCCTAGCTTCTTGCCCATGATCCCTCCTAGGGTCCTCTGAATGATACTAGCGATACGCAGGTCGCCGGCCAATTCCAGCTTCCCACGATATGCCCAACACTAGACACGCCCAAACCCGGGTTCGGCGTTCTCGATCTCATCCATCGTCACTTCACGTCCGAGGTAGCTCGAGATGTACACGCCCTCGGTGATCAACGCCGTCTTGAGCGCGATGCCAGCCGTATCGATGAGCGCCACTTTGCCCTGCTGTGCGGCTACCCAGTGCGCTTGCGACTCGCGGTAATGCGGCACCGTCTCATCACAACGGCCCCAACGCAGGTCGGCCGACTTGGTGTCAAAGACACCATCCAGCTCCATGTCGGCCAACGTGGTGTAGAACTCGAGCGGCTCGACGCGCAGGCCACCTTTGCTGCCATAGACGCGGTCGTCATCAGGATCGTTGGCATGGATGGCCCAGGCCTCTTCCATGACAAAGGTGACATCGCCGGCCATGCGGATAAAGCCCATGCCCAGCTCTTCGACATTGTACTTGCCACTCTCGCGTCGATCGGCGTACATATCGAGCTTCTGATAGGTCTTGCCGCTCACCGAAATGACATCGGGGTTGCCCAGCAGCCAGACGATGCGCGAGATGTGGTACACCGCCATGTCGAGCATAGCGCCACCGCCAGATGTGCCCGTGTTGACGAATGCCGGCGAGCCATAACCATCGACCCACGGGCGACCACGACGACGATAGTGGATGGCCTTGGCAAAGTAGACGTCGCCCAACAGCCCCGCCTCGATGGCCCGCTTGGCGCCCCGGGCATTGGCATCATAGAGCGTGCCAAGCTGAATGTGCAGTAGTTTGCCCGTTTCCTTTGCCTTGTCGTACATGACCTTGGCGTCGCGATACGTCCACGACATAGGCTTTTCACAGTAGCAGTTCTTGCCAGCTTCGAGCACAGCCACCGTCATGGGCATATGCAGACGATTATGCAGGCATACGTCCACCGAGTCGATGTCGTCGCGCTTGAGCATCTCCTGGTAATCAGTGTACACGTTGGCGATGCCATATTCGGCGGCGACGCGCTCGGCCTCATCACGTCGAACATCGCAGACGGCCACCACCTCAGCATCGGGAATACCCTTGTAGGTATTGAGATGATGCCTACCGATCTGCCCCACGCCGATCTGGGCAATACGGACCTTGTTGCTCATGTGTCTCCCTCGTCCACAAGTTGTCATGCGCACACCCGGCGCACCACACGCATTCTAGGCCGGACAAAAGCGAACGTCAACGTCCATCTCATCACAGCAAATGGCACTACCGACATGATAGACGCTCCTGCCCACGAGACAAGAGCGTCGCGCGCACCCTCTAGTCCTCGCCGCCTGCTCTACAGCTCGGAACGATCTCGCCCGATGTTACTCAGAAACTCGTTGCGCGTCGATTGGCTCTTTTTGAAGGTTCCCAGCATCGCGCTGGTGACCATGCGGGCGTTGGGCTTTTTGACGCCACGCATGGCAGCACACATGTGCACGCCTTCGACCACCACTGCCACACCCTGCGGCTGCAGTGTCTCGTTGAGAAACTCGGCGATCTGTTGCGTCATCTGTTCCTGAATCTGGAGCCGTCGCGCATACATCTCGACAACACGCGGGATCTTGGAGAGGCCGATCACCTTACCATTGGGTATGTAGCCCACATGCGCACGCCCCATGAACGGCAGAAGGTGGTGTTCACAGAGGCTGTAGTAGTCGATGTCGCGCACGATGACCATCTCGTCGTAGTTCACATCAAAGATGGCGCCGTTGATCAACCTCGCGGGATCGACATGATAGCCGGCCGTGAGCTCCTGATAGGCACGCGCCACGCGCTCAGGCGTTCGCCGTAATCCTTGTCGGTCGGGGTCTTCGCCGATCGCTTGGAGTATCGCGCGCACAGCACACTCGATCTCGGTGGAACATTCCTGTGCCGGGACATCCTCCAGGTCATCACGAAAGGCGTCATAGTTCGTCGGATCGACGACAAGCGGTGGCATAGAGCCTCCTTACAGGTCTCGGTGGGGCCAAAAGTCGATGTTATGGCGTACAATGGCATCGCCGCTGAACAGCGGGGCACAAGCTCGCAGGAGCTCGCCCGTTTGGTAGTGCCAATGCCCGGCAGAGGTAGCCGCAACAGATGACGCCCGACCTACATCGACGGCGCTGCGTAACAGGGCGGGATCGTGCACGGGTAGTCCGTCCAGCATCGGGCATCCATCGCCACACAGGGTGATATCCAGGTCCGATCATATGAGACGCGCATCGGCCTGTGCGTTTCTGGCGAGCAGTTATCTGCTCAGCCCCCCGCAGTGGTGCCCTGAGCGCAACTGACGCAAGGGCAGCATCCGACAGGGTAGTACAGCCCACATGGCGTGGCTGCGCCGTGTCGCCCCTCGACGCGGCGTCTTGGGCCCTTGAAAGCGCCCAGCGTCGCCCCAGGGTAGCCATAGCCATAGCCATGTTAGCCGTACGCACACGTGCTGATGGCGGCACCTTCGAGCCAGCCGAGATGAATGCCAGGGTCATGGCTCTCCCCGTCGACGCTCGATCTCGACGCCCACTGAACGCGCAAACCGCAGCGCGCTCGGCTTCTCCACGCGTACGCGAGCAAGCTCGACACGCCGGTCTTGCAGACAGAGCGAGGCGATCTCGGTAGCCAGCTTCTCAACCAGGGAAAAGCGCGAGCCCTCCACCAAATCGACGACATGTTTGGCGATGGTGCGATAGTTCACGGCGTCATGGATGTCATCGCTGGCGCCAGGTGATCTGAGATCGACCTCGAGCTCGATGTTGATGAGCACATCCTGCACGCCGATGCGCTCGCTTGGGTTCACCCCAATGATTGCGCGTAGCAGCAGATCTCGGATCAGGATGCGATCTTTCATGGCGCCCTCGCTACAGATGCTCTCCGCCGGTAACGTGCAGCACTTCGCCCGTTACAAAGTCGCTCTCCAACAGATAGACGACAGCTTGCACAAGCTCTTGTGGTGAGCCCACCTTACGCAGGGGGATGCGCTCAGGCAGCCTGGCAAAGTACCCACCCGGATCGCCCGGTGGCGCCAATATGGCGCCCGGAGCGATGACGTTCACCTGCACCTGTGGCGCCAGCGCCAGAGCAAGGCTCTTGGTAAGCGCCACAAGGCCCGCCTTGCTGACGGTGTATGCGATGTACTGGGTGCCGGGGCGTTCCGCCCGCCAGTCAGCGATATTGATGATGTGGCCACGTTGACCCTGTTGCAGTCGGCTCACCATGGCCTGACTCAGCAGAAAGGGCGCCCGCACGTTGATCGCTATGTGTCGGTCCCAACTGACTGTCGATTCGGTCTGGATGGTACCACGCTCGAATACCGAGGCCGAGTTGATGAGCACATCTAGCGAGCCGAGGCTGTCCACGACCCTGCTCACAAGCTCGCCGTATCCTTGATCCTGTGCCAGGTCTAGCGGCACTGCCACGGCTCGCCGCCCGAGAGCACGGATCTGCTCGACCACCTCTCTTGCTGGCCCCTCGGAGCGGTGATAGTGCACGGCCACATCGCTGCCCCGCTCAGCCAGCGACAGCGCCAGGGCCCGCCCCAGACGCACGCCTGCTCCGGTTACCAACGAGACGCGCCCGGCCAACTGCATATCAAACCCCTCTATACTCTAGCTATCTACTGCTGAATGCTAGCGTCATCTTGTCAGAGTCTATGCTCGCATTGTAGAGAGAACACCTGCAACATAGAATAGACTTGGTTCGGCCGATCCTCAAACCTGACTATAGGAGGTGGCATGACAAGCGCCGTCCGTCCACGCATCGTCCTCAGCCGTTGCATCGAGGTCGACCATTGCCGCTGGAATAGCCTGCGTGTTGCCTCCGATGTAGTCAAACTGCTGCTGCCGCATGTTGATATCGTCCCGGTCTGCCCAGAGGTCGAGATCGGCCTTGGGGTGCCACGGCCACCGATCCGAGTGATCAAGACCGATGAGGGCTTGAGGCTGTACCAGCCAGAGACAGCACGCGACTGCACTGTCGAGATGGAGCGCTTTAGCGACGAGTTTCTTGGCGAGCTTGGCTCAGTGGACGGATTCATCCTCAAAAGCCGTTCGCCCTCGTGTGGAAGCAAAGAGGTGCGCGTCTACCAGGGCTTGAGCGACCACACCGTTTCACGCAAGGGCGTGGGATTCTTCGCGGCGGCAGTTGCGGCGCGCTATGAGGGGGTCGCCATCGAAGATGAAGGACGCCTCACCAACTGGTCGCTGCGGCATCACTTTTTCACACGCATCTATGCCATGGCGCGCTTCCGCAGCCAGGTGTTGACTGCGCCGTCGATGCAGGCGCTGATTGGCTATCACGCCGCTCACAAGCTCTTGATCATGGCCTGCAATGAGCGGCAGCTGCGCATGATGGGCAGGATCGTTGCCAACCACGATGGCCAACCACTGGATGTCGTTGTGCGAGATTATGAGCAGCACTTGGCCTTGGCCTTGCAAGACGCGCCACGCTACACCGCCAGCATCAATGTGCTGATGCATGCTATGGGCTATTTCGACCTGACACCGGCCGAGAAACGCTTTTTCCTGGACGCACTTGAGGATTATCGCGCCAGCCGCGTTCCGCTCAGTGTGCCCATCGCTATTGTACGTTCGTGGATCGTGCGTTTTGGGCAGCCCTATTTGGCGGAACAGGCGTTCTTTGCGCCCTACCCCGAGGAGCTAGTACAGGTGACCGATTCGGGCAAGGGGCGCGACACCTAAAAGCCGGCGCCCGATGGGCCGCTGCCGCCTCCGCCCATCAGCATGCCCATACGCATGCGCGCAAGCACATAGAGGGCGTCGCTGCCCTGCTCGTTGGCGAGGCGAGCAGCCTCTTCGTAGAGCTTGATGGCGCCTGTACTCTCGCCACGCGCCTCTGCCACGCTGCCCAATGAAAGCCAGGTCTGGGCATAGGTATCGTCGACGGCGAGCGCCTTGTAGGCCCAGGCCTCGGCAGCATCGGTATTGCCCAGCATGTCATGGTTGCGCGATAGTGCGTTGTAGACAATACGCTCGTCGGGCTGCAGCTCGAGCGTAGCAGCCACCGCCTGCTCTGCCAGCAGCTCCTCACCTTTCGCAGCGTACAACACAGCAAGCCAGGCATGCGCGTCGGCCTGAGGAGCGACGTCGTTGGCCGCTTCATAGGCCGCGATCGCGCCCTCCAGGTCTCCCTGGGCAATCAGCCGCTCGCCTGTTGAAGCGAACTCTTGCGCTTGCTGCTGTTCTGGGCTCAGGCCATAGCGGCGCGTCAATAGCGCATTGCCAACCAGAAGAACGACGAGCACCCCCACGACGATGGCAGCATAGCGGATAGCCGTCTTGCGTAGACGTTGCGCATGATCGATGTCGGCGAACCACCACCAGTACGCATCTGGTGGTCGACGCTTCTGCCGGGCCGGCTCCATACCGCCAGTCGCTGCCAGTTCGCGGCCCAACAGCCCGGCCTGGCGGCGGATCATGTTGTCTATCGTCTCCAGGCGCGTCTGCTCGGCTCGCAGGTCCATGCCTCGTTTGTCAAGGGCGTCGACGCGCTCTTGTACGCTATCACGCAAGGCAAACAGGTCCAGAATGCGCTCGCCCTTGCCCCGCAAGCGGGCGCACCCGATCTCGAGCTGACGGATATCGTCGCGCAGTTCGGTAAGCCCCGTCTCTAGTGGGCTCGAATCGATCATCCCCTTGGGCATTGGGCGTCTCCAGTCGTGATCCTTGGCGTGGGCCGCATGATGGCATAGCCCATCTTCGATTATCGGCCGGTGTACAGCGCTGTCAAAACAGGAAAGCCACAGTTGGCCCCAGGCGCCGTGGGGTTATAATGTTAGCTGAGTTTCATCACCCGATACATCAAGAATGGAGGTGTCATGGCCACACTGGATCAGGTGCGTGCCGCTCTGACCGAGGTCATGGATCCCGAGCTCCACCGCAACATCGTCGAACTGGGCATGGTACACGATCTGGCCGTCCAGGATGGCAAGGTGAGCTTTACCTTTGCCCTCACTACCATCAAGTGCCCGCTGCGCGGCCAAATGCAGGACGATATACGCACCCGTCTGCTCGCGCTAGAGGGCGTGGATGACGTAGAGATCGTGGTGCGTGAGATGACCGACGACGAAAAGCACGCTGTCTTTGGCAAGCCAGACGACAAGCCCCACGCCTCGCAGTTCAACCACATCAAGCAGATCATCGCGGTAGTAAGCGGCAAGGGCGGAGTTGGCAAGTCTACCACGGCTGCCCTGCTGGCGCTCTCGCTTCGCCGACAGGGCTATGACGTGGGGCTGCTCGATGCCGATATCACTGGTCCCAGCATTCCCAAGATGCTGCTCAAGAACCCGCCTCACCCGCGCGGCGGCCCCATCGGCATCATGCCGGTCGAGTCGGGCACGGGCATCAAGGTGATGTCCATCAA
>JAAYDS010000072.1 GCA_012729155.1 Chloroflexota bacterium
AACTCGGCCCAGTTGGTGATGGGGCCATGACGCTCGTCCATGTACTGTCGGCCGCCGGCGCGGGCCAACTCGGCGGTGTCGTTCGTGGTTGAGCGATGAAAGATGAATGGCTGCAGCTCGACACTGGTGCGCACATAGTCGTATCCCATGAACCGCTGAATAGCGACTTCACGATGATACTCGAAAAAGGGATCATCAGGATCAAGTCCGTCGGTGAGATCAAAGTTGCGGCAGAGCCAGTCTTTGACCTCGGCATCGAGGAACAACTCGATGTGGTGAACCCTTTGTGGGGTGCCACGCCGCATGGTGCAGTCAACAAGCGCCTGCCAGTCTGGCGTCACCCGCGGGTTGAACAGCCGCGTCACGTGCCCCCCTCCTGCGCGCCGATTTGGCACGCCGCCTACAAACATGCCAGCATTCTAGCGTCTGCATGAGCATCGGGCAACTCGCCGCCAGGCCATCTTTGCGCCTTGTGACCGGTGGGTGGCAGTGGTAGAATCCGCCTGAAGACCACCAGGAAGGCCAACGTGATGACAGGAGCCAAGTCAGCAACGTGGCACGTGCCCGAACCGTCAGAGATCATCTCGCACCTGCGCACCCGGTTGGCCGCCTGTCGGGCGTGGCTGGCGATTCCCGCCAATGCCTGGCTGACGGTGTTGCTGGTCATATCGCTGTTGGCACGGCTATCGGCACTCGATCTGGCGCCCATGCGCCCCGAGCAGGCGCACTGGTTGGCAACTGCGCATCAGTTCTCTCCCGCGGCCAGCCTGACTGCTCCTTTGACGACGACGGCTGCGCCCGGGCCACTCACCGTGCTCATTGGCGGCTCCATCGGGCGTGACGGTGACGCACGGGGCGCGATTGCCCTGCTGGCGCTGCTGCAGTGGATCGCCCTCGCAGCGCTGGCCCTGAGCCTCAACCGCCACCTGGGGCATGTCTCTGCTCTGGTTTCCACTGGCATGCTGGGCGCCAGCCCCTGGGCCATCTTTGCGGCACGCGCTCTCTCTCCCAGCTCATTGACGCTCGCCGCCAGTATGCTGCTGCTGGCAACACTGCTATCGGCCATCATCGAACGCAACGGCTGGGCCTGGAGCGCCGCGATATTGCTCTCTGTGATGGCTGTGGGTAACGACCCGGGCGCCCTGGCGCTGGGGGTACTCTGCCTGGGCGCAATCGTAATCTACTATGACCGTGTGCATTGGGCGGCTGTGGTCGTCGGCCTTGCGCTGGCTCTGGTCGTGGCGCTAACTACCGATCTGGGATCAGCCCTGTTGAGCCACCTGATGCCAGCCCTCCCGTCGACGGCGCAACAGGGTTATGTCGAACGGCTGCTGGCCTGCATCCGACAAGTGACCGCGTTACTGAGCGGTCATCGCGTAGGCGCGCTACTCGGCCCAACAGAGGCCAGTCCGCTGCTGACATACGGACTGTTCGAGCGGCTTCGCCAGGGACTGGGCCTACTCGTGTGGCTTGCCCTTCCCTGGATCGCCTTCCAGGCGTTCCAGTCCTGGGGGCGGTGGCAGGCTAACACACGCGGTCACGGGCAGACTCTGCTCGCGCTATGGCTCTGGCTGCCCCTGCTGCTGGGGCCACGCGTCGACGTCGAGGCGGCCGGTTGGCTGGGCCCGGCGACGGCCCTGGTTGTGCTGCCGGGCGCGGCCGCAGCCAGCGGGCTGTTGGTCGAGGTGATCGCCCGCGAGTTGCGGCAGAGTGGCCTGGGCCAGAGCATCTGGCTAACAGTGGGGTTGGGCGGGCTTTTGGCACTCGCACTGGTGGCCAACCTCTATGCTGCGCAGGCCATCCCGCGGATGGCGCTGAAGCAACCGGCCGATGGCTATGGCACGCCCTATCGCGCCTGGCTCCACATCCAGGACCTGGTGGTCCAGGGCCGTTCGCAAAATGGCGCCGATCAGCTATGGGTGCAGACCTCTGATGAGGTGGCAGACACTGTGCGCATCTTGTGGCCCGAGGCCATCGCGCTGCGCGACGATAGCGCGACGCTGTTGCCGGCGGCCCGTCCCGGCCTCTACTTGCGCTGGGACGATGGACCTGGAGAGCGAGGCCCGCTGGAGCGTCTCGGTGCCCAAGAAGTCGGCCGCGTGGCCTGGCCGACGGGGCAAGATGCCGTGGTGCTAGAACTGCGCGAGCGCAACGTGGCAGAGTTGCTGGCTCTGGCGAACACACGCACCGAGGCCCACTTTGATGCCGGCCTCTACCTCGTGGGCTACGATTGGCCACCAGATGCCCAGCGGCACAAGCCCGTACATGTGGCCACTTATTGGACCTTCGCCAACGTCTCCTCGAGTGATCGCGCCGCATCTCATACCATCTACCTTGCCGCTATCGCCGACGACGGCCGACAGGCCGTGTGGTCGGGCCCGCTGGCACTCGATGGCGCCTACTGGCAAGAGGGATTACTGCTGCGGCACGAGATCGCGCTCGAGCTACCGTCAGACTGGCCTGACGGACCTCTAGCGCTGTATGCTGAGGTACACCGCGACGGCGAGCCAGTGGTACTGCTCGACACGCCGATCCGCGGGCAAGAGATCACCGCTTCGCTGGGCACAGTGACCATCGACTAGACATCGTCGCCGGTGTTTCGCGTCGACGGCCACACCCTCTCACGCAAGTGTGACACCCCCTGCAGCACCAAAAAGACGGCCAACGTCGAGAGTCCTGCCAGGATGTACAGCCCCATGCCTACGCTATAGCCAATAGCGGCAGCGGCCCAGAGGCTAGCGGCAGTGGTCACCATACGCACGCGCCCCTTGGATTGCAGAATGATGCCGCCACCCAGAAAACCGATGCCTGTGGCGATGGCCGCCATCGAGCGCACCACGTCGGCGTCGGTGCCCATCAGACGTGAGGACTCGGCAGCGGCCATCACATAAATGGCCGCTGCCAGGCTCACAAGCATGTTGGTGCGCAGGCCAGCAGGCTTGTCGTGTAACTCACGATCGAGGCCGATGACCCCCCCTAGCAGCAGCGACGCGACGATCTTGATGGGGTAGCTCCACGACCAGTCCATTCGCGCCTCCCAGAGATCAGTGTTGGCAATAATAGGTTGACATGGGCTTTGAGGCAAGGGGAGCCGAGCGATACCCACCTTTGACGAACGCAGACACCGCCACCATAATGGTGGCCACATTGTACGGCGAGGGACGATCAGAATGCAGCTCTACTGGGGAGACATTCACAATCACTGCGATATCAGCTATGGCTTTGGCGGCCTCGAAAACGCCCTGCTGGCCGCCCGGGGCCAGCTCGACTTTTGCGCCATCACCGGTCACGCTACTTGGCACGACATCCATGATTGGCGGCCAGAGATCGACTTTTTGATCGGCTTTCATCGTCGGGGCTTTGGCCGGCTGGCCGAGCAGTGGGCTGAGGTCAAAGCGACCATTGAGCGCGCAGACCAGCCCGGGCGATTTGTAACGCTGCAGAGCTATGAAGCGCATTCGCGCCAGTATGGCGATCACCACGTGCTATCGCCCTCAGCAGACCTGGCCATCATTGAAGCCCCATCTCCCCAGGCCCTATTGGCGCAAGTGGACGTACCAGCAATCATTGTGCCGCACCATGTGGCCTACGTCCCCGGATATCGAGGCATCGCCTGGGACAGTTTTGATCCCCAACTCAGCCCTATCGTCGAGGTCTACTCCAAACACGGCTCGGGCATGAGCGACGACTCACCCTACCCCTATCTGCACACGATGGGGGCACGAGACGGGCGTAACACTGTGCGCGCCGGGCTGGCCCACGGCAAACGCTTTGGGTTTGCCGCATCGACCGACCACCATGCGGGCTACCCCGGTTCGTATGGCGACGGGCGCACCGCCGTGCTGGCCGACGCGTTGACGCGCGAGGACATCTGGTCTGCCCTGCTGGCAGCGCGGACCTATGCCGTCACCGGAGACCGCATCGCCTGTGCCTTTGCCGTCGACGACCACCCGTTTGGTTCACAGATCCAGGTAGGTGCACACCGCCACATCCATTTGGCGGTGCACGGCTGCGACGCTCTTGACCGCGTAACGGTGTTCAAGAACAACCGCCCCTGGCGCGTGATCGGAGGTCATGAGTTGGGCGCCTCCCAGAGCGGCCCCTACAAAGTGCGCATCGAGCTAGGCTGGGGCGACAAACAAGGGGGCTATAGCTGGGATGCCGAGGCACGCGTCTCTGATGGCACGATTCTGGGCATTGAGACCTGCTTTCGCGGACAGAGCGTGCTGGCACCCACGCCCGACAACGACCATCCGAGCGATATCAACGCGCTGGATAACCGCATCCTGGCCCAAGGCAATGACACGGTGGCGTGGCACTGCATCACCTTCAAGAACCCATCGACACTGCACCCGGCCACCGCAGCGTTGATCCTTGAGATCGACGGTGACGCCAAAACGTGCATTGAGGTGCTGGCTAACGGCCGCTCTCTACGCGCCAGCGTCGGCGAGCTGCTGGCCTACAGCCAAGGTATGCATATGGACGAGTGGAGCTCGGAATGTGTGCTACTCCACCGGGCGGTGCCACGTTCGGCGTTGCTTTGCGAGCGTGACTGGTACGATGACCCCGAGACGCCGTGCGACGCGTATGACGTTGAGGTGAGACAACACAACCTACAGATGGCCTGGGTCTCGCCCATCTATTGCGGGTCAGTCTAGTCACCCTCTTCGTCGGGCTGCGACGGGAAGTTGATCTCGAGAACCGTGCCGCGGTGGTCGACGATGATGCGAAAGCCTGCCAGGCCGAGCATGGTGGCCCACTGAGCGGTATCGCCTCGGCGCACGTTGTCGGCCAGGTTCTCGACCGACGCGTCCAAGGCGGCCTTGGTAAAGATGTCGCGCCGGCCCAGCATATCGAGCATCATGTCGACAACCTGCGGACGAACCTCGCTGAACTGGCGCTGCATCGCGTCTAGCGCCACATCGTCCACGCGATACGCCTCGACGTGCCATACAAAGCCCTGATCGGGGATCGCATAGTGGTCCACACCGCCCAATGCTACAACCTGCGCCACGTCACCGGCCTCGCTGAACACCAATCCTCTAAAAACGGCGCGCGCCTTGAGCGGATCGAGAGAGCCCCCTTGAGCGAAACTGCTGTTTTGCATCAATCCTCCTAACGCCCATTATAAGGTGATATGGATTCTACTAGGAAAGCTCTGCAGCCACTCATCGATTCTGCCGGCTGCACAGGTCGAGGCCGTGCCGCTCACCCACCGTTATCGGGCCATTCGCTACGAGACGATCGCGCTTGGTCAGTACGATTTTGAGGTTGCCACACGCCCAGCGTTGAGCGAGACAACCGGCGTCAACATCACTGAAGAGCTGCTGGCGGCAGAGACCGTCCTGGCGGCTGGTCAGCGCGTACTCGTCGCTCCCAGTGGACGTGGCGCATTGGCTGCCTGGGCCGCCAGTCGCGTCGGTGCCGAGCATGTGACGGCGATGGACCCGAACGCTATCGCTTTGGAGTCGACCCGGAACACCCTCGAGACCAACGGCCTGATTGGCAGCACTGTCATGGCACCCGCTTCCGCCGCCATTGGCTCCTTCGACGTCGGGTTGATGTCACTTCCCAAGGGGCGCGCCCTGGCGCGCCTGTATCTACTTCTGATGGCCCTGGCCATTGCACCCGGAGGACAGCTTTACGTAGCCGGCGCCAAAGGAGCCGGCATCAAATCGGTGCTCGACGATGCCACGGCCTTGTTGGGGCAGGGGCAACTGCTGTCGTACCGCAAGGGTCACCGAGTTGCCCGCTTCTCAAGACCCACGCTCGACTTTACGAACCTACCCGCGCCCTTTGACGCGCCGGGCTTGCTGCCTGGCACTGTGGCCCAGCACACCATAGGGTGGCGTCAGCGCGAACTGGCGGTATGCAGCCGGCCCGGTGTCTTTAGCCACGGCGAGTTGGACACGGGCACGGCGATGCTGCTTGGGCATCTTGAGGTGCGCGACGACGATCAGGTTCTGGATTGGGGCTGCGGCTCAGGCGTTATCGGCCTGGTGGTGGCTCTGCAGACGCGGCCAGAGGCAATCACTCTGCTCGACGTCGACGCGTTCGCTTGCGAGTGCGCCGCGGCCACCCTGGAAGCCAACGGTATCGTTGGCGTACGCGTGGTCCATGGCGACGGTCTAGCCGCCCTGGCCGGTCAACGCTACAGTCTCATTGTCAGCAATCCTCCCTTCCATAGTGGACACGGCGTCAATCTCAGCCTCACTGAGGCGCTCATTGCTGAATCGTACGAGGCCCTGGCAGCGCGCGGCCGCCTGCTGCTCGTGGCCAACCGCTTTCTGCCCTACGACCGCCTGCTGCGCGAGCGCTTTGGTTCTGTCGATGTGCTGACGCAGGACCGTCGCTTTCGCGTTTTGCAGGCTACCAAATAGGCTTGAGAGCCATCTAGAGGCACGATAATCGTTCTTAGGGTGATAGTTGTTGACGAAATATATAGACTGATGTACGATAACACTGAAAGAGGTTGAGCACATGCTTGATGCAACCGACCGACAGATCGTCAAACTCCTGCAGGCTGATGGACGGCGCACCAACGTCGATATCGCCCGTGTGTTGGGCTTGTCTGAGAGCACCGTGCGTAAACGCCTGGACCGCATGTTGGCTGCAAAAGAGGTGCACATCGCCTCGTTTGTTGACCCTGCTCTGGTGGGCTATCCGGTAAGGGCGGTGATATTCCTCACTGTCGAGCTCAATCAGGTCGAAGAGACCGCCGCCGTGTTGCGCGAGATGCCTGAGGTGGCTACGCTCTTCTGGCTGACGGGCGAGTACGACC
>JAAYDS010000073.1 GCA_012729155.1 Chloroflexota bacterium
GCCGCGCCTGTTGCGCGCAGCGGGTGTGGCGCAGGTGGTGCCGCCCCTGGCGGCGCGAGACGGGCGCCTGCACGTGCCGCTCTGCAGGCAGGCGGGCGGGCTGCAGCTGGCGGTGTTCGCCTACATCACGGGGCGCGGGGGCGCCGATGCCCCGTTGGGGCGCGAGCAGTGGCGGCAGTTTGGCGCCACGCTGCGGGCGGTGCACCAGACGCCCGTGCCCGAGCCTTTGCGGCGGGCGCTGCCCACCTGGCAAGAGCCAGGCGAGGTGGGGCGCTGGCTGCAGCGCGCGCTGCCCGTGTGGCGGCGGCAAAAGGGGCGCACCGCGGCCGCCCGTGCGCTCATCGAGGTCATCGGCGTGCGCTACGACGAGCTGCAGGCGCTCACGGCGCGCATGCTGGCGCTGCATCAGCGGCTGGGCGAGCGCATCGCCGCGGGCGAGCTGCGCTGCGCACTGTGCCACAGCGACGCCCACGTGCACAACCTGATGGTCGACCAGCAGGAGCGCGTCTGGCTGATCGACTGGGATGGCGCGAGCTGGTCGCCCATCGAGCGCGACCTGATGTTCGTCATCGGCGGCCTCAGCGCCGACCTGCTGCGCCCGCACGAGACCGAGTGGTTCTTTGAGGGCTACGGGCCGGTGCAGATCGACTGGCCCGCGCTGGCCACCTGTCGCTATGCCTGGGCGGTGACAGACGTGCACGCCTTTGCCATCGAGGCGCTGGGCGAGCGCGATGAGGCCAGGGCGTCGTCGTCGGCGGCGTGGTTCGAACGGCTGTTCGCGCCAGGCGAGATCGTGGCGCTGGCCCGCGAGGGAGAGGCCTGGCTGTGAGCGGCGCCTCAGCCCTGAGCGGCGTCTCAGGCCTGGGCGACAGCTCAGGCCTGGGCAGGCTCGGCGGGCTGCCGTTTGGGCTCGGGCATGGCCAGGCCGAACACCAGCCCGGCGCCCAGGCCGGCGGCGGCCATCACCAAAGCGGCGGCCGGCAGGGCCAGCAGCGCCGACACCTGGCCCACCAGCAGCGGCCCCAGCGAAGAGCCGCCATCGCCGATCAGCCGCCACACACCCAGGAACTCGCCGCGCGTCTCGCGGGGGGCCAGGTCGGCGCCCAGCGTCATCATCGAGCCCGAGCCCAGGCCGTTGCCCAGGCCGATCAACGAGGCCACCGCCAGCAGCACGCCCTGGCTGTGCGCCAGGGGGATCAGCGCCATGCCCACCGCCTGGATGACAAAGCTGGGCACGATGGCGGCCTTACGGCCCAGGCGGTCCATCAGCAGGCCGGCGGGGTAGAACAGCGCCATGTCGACGGCCGACGAGAGGCTGACGATCAGGCCGATGGCCGTCACGTCGAGGCCCAGCACATCGGCGGCATAGAGCGGGATGATGGCCGAGCGTCCGGCGCGGATGGTTTGCGCCAGAATCTGCCCCGCGCCCGCCTTGAACAGCACGCGATAGTGGCTGCGCACCGTCTGCCACAGCAGGCCCAGGGCCACGCGGGCGGGCTGGCGCACGTCTCGCGTGGTGGTGGCCGGTGCGTAAAAGGCCAGTGCGCCCAGCGCCGCCAGGGCCACGCCGCCGAACACCAAAAAGGCGGCCCGCAGCCCCAGTGCCTCGGCGGCAAGGCCGCCCAGCGCCGGCCCCACAAAGTGGCCGATGCGCTGCAGCCCGCCGGCAAACGCAAAGGCGCGCCCCCGCGCCCCCTGCGAGGCTGCCATGGCCAGGTAGGCGTGTCGCGCCACCGAGTACATCGAGCGCGAAAAGCCCGCCAGCATGCGCAGCGCAATGGCCACGCCGATGGTGGGCGCAAAGAACAGCCCCGCCGTGGCGATCACCGCGCCCGCGCCGCCCAGCAGCATGGTGGGCTTGGTGCCCAGCTGGCGCATCCACAGGCCCGCGGGCACGTCTCCCAGCAGCATGCCCAGCGCCTCGCCGCCCAGCAGCAGCCCGATGACGGCATAGCCCGCGCCAAACTCGCTGGCATACACCGGCAGCACCGGCACCAGCAGCCCCCACGACACCGCGAGGATGAACTCGGGCACAAAGTAGGGCAGCAGCAGCGGGTGGTCTCGCAGGGCGCGCAGGTTCATGGGTGGGGGCAGGGCCTTTCGTAAGCGATGATGCGACATCATAGCCCCGCTTGCGCTGGCTGGCAAAGCAGCTCCCCGCGGCGCGATGGACAACCGCGCGCCCCTCGGGCACAATGGCCCCATCGCACTGTGAGGAGTGGAGCATGATCACCCCGTTTGGCGACGCGCCGTTTGGCGACGCGC
>JAAYDS010000442.1 GCA_012729155.1 Chloroflexota bacterium
GAGCGCCGCTACAGCCAACCCAATAGACACGAGGCTGGCTCGTGAGCTGCCGATCATGGGCATGCGCGCCGCCAATGGGAACGGCTCGGTGCCACTCATGGTTGCACCGTCGGGCGGGCGCCACGGGCCAAAGATGAGATAGTTGGTCAAAGCCACCATCACAAAGTTCATTCCCAGGCCAGCAAAGATCTCGTTAACCCTACCCCACGTGCGCAGTGCCCCGATCACCACCCCGAGCACAGCGCCGCCTGCCGCACCGGCCAAGAGCGTCAGCGGCAAGATCAGCCAGGGCGGGCCCTGGACGCCCAGTGCCACCCAGGTTGCGGCCAAAGCTCCGGCCACGATCTGCCCCTCGACGCCAATGTTCCATAGCCCTGCGGCAAAAGTAACAAGCATGCCTGCCGCGCACAACGCCAGCGGCACCATCACCACCGCGATATCGCCCCACTTCTTGGCTGAGCCGAACGCGCCCGCCAGAATATTGCCAAATGCTTCCAGCGGATTAGCGCCCGCTGCCAGCAGAATCAGTGTGGCGAACAAAAGTGTCACGACCACAGGAGACAGCATCAAGGCCAGCTGTGTAACGCCAGACCGCTTCACAGGCCGCGCCCCCCAATGAGATACCCCAGCTCTTGCACCGTCACCGTTGGCGCGTCAACAGGTGCCGACACGCGCCCGCCTGAAAAGACCATGATGCGGTCGCTATACTGCAGCAGTTCATCCAGGTCAGTCGAAGTAAAGATCAGTGCGGTACCGCGCTCACGCCGGGCCAGCAGATTGCTCCAGATCCACTGTGCTGAACTGACATCAAGGCCGCGAGTAGGATGCTCCAACAACAGCACCGTAAGCTCAGCGGGCAATAACGCCAACAGGGCACGCTGTTGATTGCCGCCCGACAGCTTATCGACGGCGGTCAGTGGCTGGCCGACGATGTGAAACGCAGCGATCTGCTCGCGTGTCAGGCTGTCTGCGGCGGGCCAGTCTAACACAAGCCCATGGCCGCAGTGATGGCAGAGTGCGAAATGCTCGCGCAATGAGAGCCCTGGTATCATGCCTTCCTCGAGACGAGCGGCTGGCACCAAGGCTACACCCCGATCGCGGAATGCCCCATAGGGGCGGCCAGCCAAATCCTCGGTCCCCAGCAGGATGCTCCCCGCCCGCGGGCGCACGATGCCCGCGATCGCCTGCATGAGCAGTTGCTGTCCGCTGCCTTCAAGACCCGCCAGTCCCAGCACCTCGCCGCGTCTCACGTGCAGGTCGACGCCATCAAGCGAGAGCCGATGGTCGCGAACCGAAAGCTGCCGCACCTCGAGCGCCCCACCATCGATCGGCACAACTGGACGCGCGCCCGCAGGCAGCTGTTGCCCAAACATCAAGTGAACCAGTCCATCGGCGTCAAAAGGAGCCTCGAGCTCACCAACGTTGCGGCCCTTGCGCAGCACCGTCACGCTGTCGCACAGAGATTGCACTTCATCGAGTTTGTGAGACACAAACACCACGCTGAGCCCCTCTTGAGCAAGATGCTTCAAGGCATCGAATAGCAGCGCCTTCTGCGGCGCCGAGATGCCGGTAGTCGGCTCATCAAGGATGATCGTCCTCGCCCCCAGTGCCAACAGTCGTGCAAGCTCGAGTTGCTGCCGCTCGCCAACCGTCAAGCTGCCCACCACTGCCTCGGGGTCAAGTTTGAAGCCAAAACGCTGACACAGATGCTCCAGGCTAGCCAGCATCGGACGGCGACGACGATACAGGCCGCCGCTCTGCCCCAGGCCAAAGTTGTCGAGCACGGAGAGCTGTGGGACGTCCATCGGGTCCTGGTGGAGCATACCCACACCCGCGCGAATTGCGTCAGCGGGGCTGCTTGGATGGTGCTCTACACCATCCAGCAATATCCGCCCGGCATCTGCAAAAGTATAGCCCGACAGAATGCGCATCAGCGTGGTCTTACCGGCGCCATTCTCACCCAGCAGGCCTCGAATCTCGCCTGCCGCGATGGTCAGATTGACGCCCTCATTGGCTACAACAGCGCCATATCGTTTGTGGATGTTGACGAGTTCGATCTTCATATTCGCTCAGGCACGAGGGGCCAGGCTAGCTGGCCCCTCGCAAAGGTGAGTATCTCTAGTTGCTTGCGCCTTCCATACCCTCAAGCAGTTGTGGCAGGTACCAGATCTGATCATCGGTCGCCTGCTCGCCATCGGCAAGGTATGGAGTACCATCCTGCAGATTGAGAGGGCCGACAAAGAGCTTGCTCTCGCCCTTGGCCAACCGCTCGATATAGTTCTGGACGTTCGCAGTGTCCTCATCGCTCAATGCAGGCCCATAGCTGAAGCCGACGGGCGAGACCTCGTTGTCGTTAAAGCTGTCCCACACAGGCGACTCCCACTCCCAGCCCTGCTCCAGCAGGCCATCCTTATCCTCACGAACCGCCTCGACGGTGCGGATATAGAAGGGCTTCCAGTTAAAGTAGGGCACGCCCAAGCACACCTCAGGCTTGACGGCGCAGGCATCCTCATAGTCATAAGGCACGGCCCACACCTTCTGTCCCTGGTCATAGCGCTGGCCAGCAACCACGATGGCTTCAGTGGTGTCGATACCTGACATAAGCACATCGACGCCACCATTGAACAGGTCGTTCGCGACCTCAGTCGGGTCGAGGGTGACGCCAGGGATATTGAACCAGAAGCCAATCCAGGTGACCACAAAGCGCAGATCCTCGGCGCTCCCGCCGCGATACAGCTCGTAGCACTCACGAGCCCCCTGATAGGCCGAGGCGGCCAAACGACGCGTCTCGTCGTTAATGACGGGGCCCAGATAGCCGATGGCGCCAGTCTCGGTCTTGAGGGCAGCCGCACACCCAGCGATGGCCTTGGTGTACTCCATGCGCGACATAAAGTTAGTCACGTTAGAGGGCGCTTTGCCCGTCTTGGCGTGGTCGCCGGAGACATGCACGAACTGCACGTCAGGATACTTGGCCGCCACCGAATCGGTGTCCACCGCAAAGTCGTCAGAGGTGGTAAAGATAAGCGTGGCGCCTTCTGACACCATGTCATCGACCACCTGCTCCAGCGTCGTTCCTGCACGGTCAGCTGCATTCATCTTGTCGAGATGGATGAACTTGACGTTCTCTAGCTCGGCAACAGCCGCCTCTGCTGCGCGGTAGTGCGCCTCACTCCAGCCGTGATCGTTGTATGGGCCAACCAGAACGAGCCCGAACACAAACTCCTCGTTCGACTTGGCGCCACAGCCACTGAGCAGCACCGCCGCCACCAGCAAAACCGACACCAACACCCAGGCCTTCTGTTTGATCATCTCAGCCGTCTCTCCTTCCCCTCAAAACAGACTTGGCTGCATGCGCCAGACCAACCGGCCAACGCATGCGCTACACCCAGCAAAAAGCAAAGACGACCAGGCAATCTGCCTTGGCCGTCTTTGGCGCTCTCACGCGCGGGCTACGCCCGCCTGGCTGTATATGCACATCATAGGAGGCTATGAGCAGTTGTCAAGCGCCGCCCAAAGGCTAGCGCACATCCTCCTCAAAAGATCCTCAGCGCACTGTCGGGATCACGACCAGGGCGGCCAGGTCTTTGAGCACCGGCGTGACGTCGTAGCTGCGCCAGTCCTCGTTCATGGGGCCAACAGTGAATACAGTGCACCCCAGAACATAGCTGTCCTTGCGGAGCTCGCTGTCGTACCATGCCAGTTGCTGCATATAGGTCACTACCGGATCATCACCCAGGCCGTTGTCACGCCAGTAGGTATGAAAGTCATACCAGCCATGCGCCTTTGGCCCGGGCCGATTGGTGACCAGGCCGTCTACGCCTGCCTCTGTGATGATGAGGGGGATCACGAGCCCGTTGGGGATGAGGTGGTCTTGGTACCACCAGCGATAGCGCAGCGTCAAAGCGCCACGATCTGGATGATTCGGGTGGCCGGGCAGGCCAGCGCCCACGCTGCGCTCCATTGTGGGGGCATCGTACTCGTGCAGCGATAGCACGGCGCCATGCTGTTTGCCGACACTGATCGCTGGCAAGAATTGACGCATGCCATCCCATTCAGGCACGCCTGTAGAGAAAGAGCCGATTGCGCATCGGAAGCCGTGTGCCGCCATAGCACGCACACGCTCGGCCTCGAACTGCGCGTACCAGTCCATCCTATCGGCAACATCAGGCTCGTTGAGGCCTTCCCAGTAGTCCACGAGTGGGTTCGCGCGGTAAGAGTCCAAGTGCTTGTTGACAAAAGCTTGAGCCGCCGCCGCAGGATCGCCCTCAAGCGAAATGCGGTCTTCAATCCGAGCGACGATAATAGTCTGGGGAGACTCTTGTTTGAGCTCGTCAAAGAAGCCAAAGTCGCCGACAGACTTGACCACGCGCGGTTTGTAGCGCCGGATGTATTCCATAATGTCGGGTGAGTTATTCCACTGCACGTGCAGTCCGATCTTGCTCGGCGGGGGCACTGCAAGGGGCTCTGGCCAAGGTCGCGTTGGCGTGGCGGTTGGCTTGGGCGTCTTTGTTGTGGGCGGCTTGGGCGTCTTGCTGACCTCGGGCGTCGGCGTTGCCGTGGGTTCTCCTTCTGAACGACGAACCAGCGGTATGTGAAACAGCCAGCCCCTGGTTGGCGTCAGCGATGGCTCCGGGCCTGGTGTCCGCTCAGTGGGAACCAGCGTTGAGGTGGGCGTAGGGGTCCGTCTCATCGCCACCTGAGAGAGTCGTGCCAAGCCCTGTCGAAGGCCCTCTCGGTTGGAATGCACAAGCCAGACCGCGCCTAACACTGTTAGCGCCGCCGCCACGACAACCAGAGTGCGATAAAGACGAGACAGAAGACACCTCCTCGCGGACTATCAAAATCAGATGGCCGGGTTCAGCGCTCTACAGGTGAGTTGAGCAGCCTCTCCAGCGGCTCGACATGGACAAAAGCGTGATCAACATCGGGCAGCGACTCAACCGCCTCTCGCACGGCGTGGCTAACGCGATGAACCACCTGCAGGGTAGCATAGCTATCCATAACGACGTGGATGTCGACGCGCACCTTTGGGCCCACATACTCGATGATGAGTTGGTCGATGCCTAGCACGTCAGGCACAGCTGCGATAGCCTCACGCACCCGTTCATAGAGGTCTGGCGGGGCCGCCCCACCTACGAGATGTCCAATGCTCTCCGACAGCACCTGGTAGGCATTGCGAAAGATCCAGATAGAAACACCCAGGGCTGCGATGGGGTCGGCTAGCGTCCAGCCAAGGGTGTTGGCGCCCACGCCAACCAAGACTACAACGGCGGCGAGGATATCGCTCAGGTTATCGCTCGCGGCGGCTCTCAGTGCTGGGCTACCGGCCACGCGCCCCAATCGCCTGATGTGCAGGTACATTGCGACCTTTAGCATCGCCGTGGCCACTGGCATTGCTAACCCCAAGTACCCAGTAACGGGCTCAGAACCCTTGACGAGCGACTGAACCGCTGAGCGCACAGCCTCAATACCTGCAAGCGCCATCATGGCGCCAATCACGAGGCTGACGAGGGGCTCAAATCGATCGTGCCCATGGGGGTGGCTATCATCGGCGGGTTGAACCGCCAATCGAAGCACCAGCAGCATCATCAGGCTAAAGGCTACGTCGGTCACCGAGTTGATCGCGTCTGCGTAAATCGCTCGGCTGCCACTAAGATAGCTTACCGTGCCCTTGGCCAACGCCAGGAAAGCGTTCCCTGCGAGGCTCAGCAGGCTGGCCCGTAGGTAGATGCGTTCGACACCATCAGCCACCCGCGTTCTATCGAGGTGCCGGGGCTCGCTCTGTTGCATCCTTACCCTCTGCACTCACAGGCACACGCCGACTGGCCTCAGTCTTCGGTAGATCAGACACTCGCGCGAGCCTAGCACAGCAGTCGGTTGTCGTCAATCTGCCGCCCCACCCAC
>JAAYDS010000074.1 GCA_012729155.1 Chloroflexota bacterium
AACACCTCTTCTCTGCCCGAGGTAGCGGGCGATGCGGCACTGCTGGTGCCCCCCGACGACGTCGCGGGGTGGCAGAGCGCCCTCGAACGGGTGTATCATGAGCCAGAGTTGGTGAGAGAATTGGTGGAGCGCGGGTTGCGCCAGGCCGAACGCTTTAGCTGGCGCCGCTGCGCACGCACCATTCTGGATGTCATCGAGGAGCTGGGATAAGGACATGGCGGCGGCTGAGCGGCGTTCGGTGCGCATTCTGGGTGTGCGCGTTGACGATGTGACCATGAACGAGGCCGTTCAGGCCATCCGTAGCATGGCGCTCTCGGCAGCATCACATCAGGTAGTCACCGTTAATGCCGAGTTTGTGATGCGAGCGCAACAAGACGCCGATTTCCGCGTAGTACTAGGTGGCGCTGCGCTTGCTCTGGCCGATGGTTACGGTATCATCTGGGCGGCAAGGCGCTTGCGGCAGCCGCTGCGCGAGCGCGTGGCTGGCTCTGATGCGGTGCCACGACTGTGCGAGATGGCGGCGGCTGAGGGCTTGCGCGTCTTTTTCCTGGGCGCTGCCGAGGGCGTGGCCGAAGAAGCCTCTCGGCGTCTGCAGCAGCGCTATCCAGGGCTGGTGGTTGCAGGTTGTTTCGCAGGCTCGCCGTCTGAGGCTGATGAGGCCGAGATCTGTGCCCGCATCCGTACGGCGCAGCCCCAGCTGCTGCTGGTGGCCTATGGGGCGCCAGCGCAAGATTTCTGGATTCACCGCAACCTGCCCGCGACTGGCGTGCCTGTGGCCATGGGCGTTGGGGGCTCGCTGGACTTTATCGCCGGACGAGTGCCTCGCGCGCCGCGCTGGATGCGCGAGCACGGCCTCGAATGGCTCTATCGGCTGCTGCGCCAGCCCTGGCGCTGGCGGCGAATGCTGGCGTTGCCACGCTTTGTGGTGCGCGTGCTGGCCGAGCGAGACAAGATAGGGGGAAGTTGAGATGAGACGTTGGACACTGGTGATGGTGACGGCGCTGCTGCTCTGTTTGGCCGTTCTGTCTCCGGCTGTGGCCGCACAAGACCCGGTCTCGCTCGATTTGGTGGACAACTATGTGGTGGTGCGCCAAGACGGCACTTTGCGCGTTACCTACACGCTCAACTTTACAGAGTTGGAGAATGGTCGCGACCGGATCAACCAGATTGGGCGCTTTGACTGGCGCCACACCATCGTCAGCGCCTCGGGCTCTGGCCCCGACGGCGAGCTCGGTGTGAGGCTGGTGCGCGATGGCGCCTATTATCGCGCCGAGTTTGACCGCAGCACCGAGCGTGGTAAGCAGTACACGGTGCAGATCGTCTTTACCGTCGATGAATCGGTATTCGAGGCCACCTCGTGGAACGGCCGCGCGCTCAAAGCCGTGGGCTGGGCGCCCTTTCAGTGGGCATTGCCCATTGCACGGCAGGAGATGCGCTTTGTGCTCCCGCTCGAACTGCCCGAGGGGATCACCGAGGCCGAGCAGGTAACCGACGGCATCGTCAACGAACTCGGCGTGGTGGCTAACAACACGAGCGCCTTTGACCGGTGGGTCTACTTTGCCACGCCAGACGAGGGCAGCGGCAAGGCCTATCTCTCGATCTACTGTCAGGAAGATAACGTTGCTCCCCAGACAGGGCTCATTCCGCAGTTCTTCCTGCCCGGCGAGAGCATCACCGTGGAGCGCGGCACCCCGATTCCATATGATGTCGATGAGCCGGCCCAAGACGCCGAGCCCTTTAACCTGATCGATTGGTTGCGCAATCCACTGGTGTCTGTGCTGGGAGTCATCACCTCGGCTTTTGTCGGGGTTGTTACGGTGCGCGCCGGCCGCAAGCGAAAGGCCAAGCCCACCTACATGCCCCCCGAGATCGAAGTTGAGACCTTCCAGACCGAAAAGGTAGTCCCGGACCTCAATGCTATCGAGACGGCCTTTTACCTGGGAAACTCGACCAAGACGCTCGCCCTGATCGTCCTTTCTCTGGAACAAAAGGGCGTCGTCGATATCGTCAACAGGCATCCGCTGCAACTCCAGATCATTGATCGCGATGTGCTCGCTGGCCGTCGCGACAAACTGCCTGGGTATGAGCAGGCGTTACTGGCAGCACTGCTGCCCGATGGCACTATCGATCCAGAGCAGACTTCGGCCATTCTCGATGCAGTGGCCAAGGCGGTGCAGCCCAAGGTGTGGAACGCTGACCCCGAGGCCACGCGTGATACCTATCGCCGGCGCATCGAGGACGCGTGGCGTGAGTACGAGCGCGAGTATCGAGAGCGGCCACAACCCCAGACCATGCCCAACTATGTGCCGTGGATCATCTTGCACGAGAGCGCGACGCCAGCCGCCAGTGCGGCCGGGCCATCCATTCCGCGCGAGCCGGGGCCTCTGCAGCAGATGGCGGGGCAGGCCGTGGCGCCTCTCGAGACCATGGCCAGCGAACTGGTCAGCGGCGTAGAGCGGATCGCGGGGAACACGGTAGATCGCGTCGAGCGCGGCGTTGGGAGGCTCTTTGGTGATGAGACCAGCCCTGAACGGAGCTGCCACTCTGCTTGCCATTCGGCCTGCCACTCGGCCTGCGTGCATGATGCCTGCCATTCGGCTTGCGTGCATGATGCCTGCCATTCGGCCTGCCACTCGGCCTGCGTACACTCTGCTTGCCACTCGGCCTGTCACTCGGCCTGTGTGAGCCGCTTCTAATGGACAAGGCGCTAGATACCACCGCCATCGCCAGACGCGCCTGGGAGTTGGTTGAGGGCTCGCGCGAATATGTCTGGATCAGGCCGCAGGACGGGCTGATCATCCTGCGGCCGAACCGGCTGCACTATCTCAACCCTACCGCCGTCGAGATGCTGGACATGCTCTATGGCGATCCGCAGGGGCCCGATGCGCATCGCATGGTGCAGCACATGGTGGCGCATTATGGCGTCGAGGCCGAACGTATTTGGGGAGACCTCGAGAGGCTGCTCGATGCGCTGCAGCTGCTGTTGCAGGACAACATCTATGCCGATGCGGTGCGCGTGATGCGCTTTGGTTCGCATAAACGCACCCTGCCGGTGCTCTCCGAGATCGCGTTGACCTACCGCTGCAACAACCGTTGCACCTTTTGCTATGCCGACGCTCCGCGTCGTGGCAAGGATGTGGTCGAGATGACCACAGAGCAGGTCAAGCGGGTGATCGACCGCATCGCCGATGAGGCTCACTGCCCCACCCTGTCCTTTACCGGAGGCGAGCCCACCCTGCGCGATGATCTGCCCGAACTGATCGCCTACGCCGCTAGCAAGCGGATGCGCGTCAATCTGATCACCAACGGCGTCAGGCTCGGTGAAGAGGCATCTTACGGTCAGACGCTGGCCGATGCGGGGCTCGATTCTGCCCAGGTGAGCCTTGAGGGCGGCTCAGCCGCCGTGCACGATGCCATCACGCAGCACCCCGGCTCGTGGGTGCGGACCACAGCGGCAGTGCGGCACCTGCGGGCTGCCAAGGTGCACACACACACCAATACGACGATCTGTGGTGGCAATCGCGCACATCTGGACGAGCTCGTCGATTACGTCGCCGACGAGCTGCACTCTGAGTACTTTTCGATGAACATGGTCATCCGCACGGGCACGGCGCTCGAGCATGCCGAGGATGATGTACGCTACGACGAGATCGGGGCGTTGGTTGAGCAGGTCAAAGCCCGCGCCGAGGCCAAGGGGACGCGGTTGGTCTGGTACTCGCCGGTGCCCTACTGCATGTACAATCCGGTGCAGGCTGGTTTGGGCAGCAAGTCATGCGCTTGTGTCGACGGGCTCATCTCAGTCAACCCTGCAGGCGAGCTCTTGCCCTGCTCAAGTTTTGAGCGTGGCATCGGTTCATTGCTCAAGCAGCCCTTTGAGCGCGTTTGGCATAGCCGCACGGCGCGGTACTGGCGCAACAAAGAGTTCTTGCCACCCGCGTGCCGGGACTGCCAGATGAGCCACATCTGCTGCGGCGCCTGCCCGCTCTACTGGCAGCAGCGGGGTGGCTTTGACGAACTCGAGGGCTATGCGCCAGGCTGTTCGGCTTGGCAAGAATCGCTGTGGCGCGTCAGGCACCATGTGCTGTCGGGCACCTGGGGGGTTGGCCTGGGCCGGCACAAGAAGGAGGGCTGAGATGACCGAGCGAGGCAAGCGCGTCTATGCGATGAAGCTGTCGCAGTTCGAGCAATACCTTCGTGAAAAGCTTCAAGAGCTCCGCGCCTGTGCCAAAGAGATCGAGGAGATTCGCGTCGAGTTCGAAGCGGCGTTCAAGCGTGAGCTCGAGGCCTGGCAAGAGCGCTTCTCATACTGCTATCCGCTCATCAAGGGCGATCGCTCGGTCTTGCCCGGGGAGATGCAGGCCCAGCTTGCGCAGATCGAGCGCGAAGAGACGGCCAAGATCCGCGCCGAGATGACCGAGCTCACGACGCGTCTCAGCACCTCGCGTGCAGAGATGGACCAGCAGGCGGCTGCGGCTGAGGCTGCGCGGCAAGAGCTGCGCAAGTCGAATCCCAAGCTCGACAAGCGCGAAGAGGGCCTAAAAGCACGGATCGTCAAGCTGCAAAACCAGTATGCCGAGCTCTACGAGCAAGAGGAGCAGCTGGGCGGTGCCCTGAGCTGGCTGACAGCGGGCGGCAAGCTCAGACGCCTGCGCCGCGAGCAAAAGCAGGTCAAAGAACAGCAGGCCAAGGCCCTGGCCGACCTCGAAAAGGTGCGCACCGAGTGGGCCGAGCAGGTCAAGACCATCGGTGAGGCACAGGCCGAGCTCGGCGCTCGCTGGCAAAAACTGGGTATTGAGGTAGCCCGTGATGAGGCCAGGCTGTCTTTTCTCAGCGCCAACACCGGGGCTCTCGCTGAACAGAACGCCATTCAGCGTCTGCTCGAAGAGCTGGATGCGCCTCCGCCCGTCGCCGGTGAGCTGGGCGTCAAACTAGGTGAACTGGCAGAGCACAACCGCATTCGCGCCCAGTATGAACAGGGCATGGCCGATGTATCGCTCTCACTGGGCTTGATGCAGGGCATCGGCACCGGCCTGGAAAAGTTCGGCGCCAGCGTCTCCAAGGTCGTCGGTGAGCAGCGACGCTATAATCTGGCGCAGGTGCAGGTCCCCGTTCCAGCCTCGGCTGCGGTGATCAACCAAACCTGGAAGTTTGTAGCTGACAAGCTCCACGATGAGGACTATATGGGTCGCAATCCGCTGGCGTTCTCCGAGGTGATCGCCAAGTATGTGTCGAACCGGCTAACCGAGACGACCATCCAACGATTTTTCGAGGAGCTCGGGGCAGCGCTGAACCGTGCTACCTCGGCCTGGCACTAGCCTGAGACTCGTACGATAGGAGTGACCATGAACAAAGCAACGGCCGTCTTTGTCTCGCTGCTCTCAATCCCCCTCTATCTCTTTGGCTTTTTGTTCATCATTGCCTCGGGCAGCGGCGGTACGTCGAGGCTGCTGGCGGGCCTGGGCCTGGTGGTGGTGGCAACGGCAGTGCTGTTGCTGGGGCGCAACCGGCTGCGCCGCCTGGCAGAGATCGATCCCGACTCGCTCAAAACGGGCGCTGTCGAGTTGGCCCGCAGGCTCGGAGGCGAGCTCACCGTGGCACAGCTCCGTGCCGAATACCGCATCAGCGAAAAGCAGGCTATCGATGCCCTCGAGCAGCTCGCGGCAGAGGGCTCTGTCGTCCGCGAACAACGCGAGCAACGCGCCGTGTACGTGTTCACTGGCCTGCTGCCGTCCAAGGCTGAGCGGCTGTGCCCCTACTGCGGGACCAAACTGCCCATCCGAGATGCGCTGCACAAGTGCCCCAACTGCGGCGCCAATCTCGAGATCTCCAAAACCTGACCGACCGGTCGGCCTACCTTGTGCCTGGCGTTGCGTCGTCCGCCTCACCACGCAGCGCCAGGCAGAGTTGCTGAATGAGCGTGTCGTCCTGATCGGCCAGCACCGTGCGCGGGTCGACGAGCAGCCGCCCCTCGTGCACGCGTGCCACCACCGCCGGTGAACCGGCACGCAGACGCGCTGCCAGGGCATCGGCACTGTCAACAGTCAGCGAAACCAGCCACGTCGGCAACGACTGCTCTGGTAGCGCCCCACCCCCCACCATCGAGCGCCCCTCGATCAGCTCGGCTAAAGCCTTGACCTCCGCGAGGCCCGCAATGAGGCGCTCGGCTCGTCGCCGTAGCGTGGATAGGCTTGTGGCGAGCATCTGCCAGATCGGTATGTTTTGCTCTGCCTCGCCCCGTGCATAGTGCAGCAGGTTGGCCTGGATGCCCGCAACGGTCGTCTTGTCGACGCGCAGCGCGCGGATCAGCGGATGCTGGCGGATTCGAGCGACAAGCTCAGCTCGCCCGACGATGATGCCTGCCTGTGGCCCTCCGAGAAGCTTGTCACCGCTAAAGGTCACCACATCGGCTCCAGCCGCGATGCTCTCTTGCACCATGGGTTCGTGCGCCAGGCCGAACTGCGCCGTGTCGAGCAGGGTGCCGCTGCCGAGGTCATCGATCATCAGCACCCCATGATCGTGGGCGGCCTCGACCAGCTCTGACAGCGTGGGCTGATGCACAAACCCGGCCTGGTAAAAGTTGCTGCTGTGCACGCGCATCACACCGGCGGTGTTCTCGTCAATCGCGTGCACATAGTCGCGTACGTAGGTGCGGTTGGTCGTGCCCACCTCGTACAGCAGTGCACCGCTCTGAGCCATCACATCGGGGATGCGAAAGCCACCACCGATCTCGACCAGCTGCCCGCGCGACACGATGACGCGCTTGCCTGCCGCCAATGCCGCCAACACCAGCAGCACAGCGCCGGCGTTGTTATTCACCAGTACAGCTGCTTCGGCGCCGGTCAGGCGACAGAGCAGCGCCTCGGCATGCACATAGCGCGACCCGCGCCGCCCCTGCTCCAGGTCGTACTCCAGATTGCTATACCCCGAGCCCACGGCTGCCATGGCCTCAAGCACAGCAGAGCCAAGAGGCGCGCGCCCCAGGTTGGTGTGCAGCACCACGCCACTCGCATTGATCACGGGGCGCAGTGTCGGCGCCAAACGCGCCTCGAGCCACGCTGCAGCGGCTTTGGCGAGACAGTCTGGCGAGATCATCTCAACGAGAGTGGCCGCGCTTGCCTCGTCTTGACTGCCGGCCGCCAGCAGCTTGGCGCGGGCAGAGCCGGTGGCCGCGCGGGCGGCGTCAAGCGCCGGTTCGCGGCCGTATCGCGCGACAAGGGCCCCAAACGCTGCGTCCTGCATCAACCGGTCGATGGACGGCAGCGCGCGCAGTAGCTCGTCGGACCACACCATGCGCTAGACCTCCCTGCCCTCTGGGCGCAACAGGTGTCTCACTCGTGGGCCCAGGCCGTGCCGCTCAAAGGCGCTATCATCCACCCGTGGGCGGTCATTGAACACATCTGGCGAGCCGAACGCCAGCGCTCGCATGGGGCAGGCCCGAACACAGACCGGTTGCTCTCCCACAGCAAGCTGCTCGGGGCACCCGTCGCACTTGGCGGCCAGGCCATCAGCGAGTAGCTGCATGGCCCCAAAGGGGCAGGCCTTGACGCATGCGCCACAACCTGTGCAGGCGGCGCGGTCGAGGCCCACCACGCCACCAGAGTCCACTGTGATGGCTCCCCAGTCGCAGGCTGCCATACAGGCGGGTTGTTCACAGTGCCAGCAGTGCGCTACACGAAAGCGCACCGTCACCTGGGGAAAGACGCCGCGCTCTTCGGCCTGAATGCGCAGCAGCCAGCCGTCGTCGCCCAGATCGGCGCGGTCGAGGCAGGCCACAGCACATGTCTGGCAGCCTGTGCAGGCGCCGATATCGACGACAAAGACGCGCTCAGTCATAGCGCTCCACCTCTACCCAAACCGAGTGAGTGGTGTTGCCACCGGTCGGCGTCACGTCCAGCGATGTGAGCACATTGGCCGAGCCTGCCTGGTCGACGCCCTGCTCGTCGGGGCTAAACCAGGCCCCTTGCGGCAGGCAGACCACGCCAGGCATGATGCGTTCGGTTACCCTTGCTGGGCACTCGACGACACCAAGGGCGTTGCGCACGCGCACCCTCTTCCCATCGACAAGGCCGCGCGCTGTTGCGTCGCGTGGGTTGATCCAAAGATACTGGTCATCGATCTGCCGCAACCAGGGGTTGCCGCCGTGGCCCGAGTTCGCACGGAGTTTGTGGTGTGGCGTCAACAGCTGCAGTGGCAGGGCCATCTCAGGCGGGTTTGGCTGGGCCGCTACGTAAGACGGCACGCGCGGCAGGCCCTTCTGGGCGGCCGCCTCACTGCATATCTCGATACGTCCGCTGGCGGTCGGTAATGGGTGCCGCCCTGGATCGCGGCAAAAGTCGGCCAGCGCTACTCTCAGAGCTCCGTCGTAGCGCAGCACGCCCTGGCCGTCGAGGGCAGCCAACGCGTCCGTCGGCTCAGAGCGCCAGGCGGCCAACCACTCGTCCGGTGTCTTGCCGGCCGTATAGACAGAGCCAATGCCAAGCCGCTGCGCGATCTCGGCGCATACCCAGTAGTCGCTACGAGCGGCATCGGGCGTCTCGGCCACCTGCTGTGAGGCAAACAGGTGCATATCCGATCCCCAGCCGGTAACCACATCGCTCCGCTCGAGGTCGGTGTTGATGGGCAGCACGATATCGGCCAACTTGGCTGTAGGCGTCATAAAGGGGTCGAGCACGACGACCGTGTCGAGCGACTGCAACGCGCGCAGGCATGCCCAAGTGTTGCTGCTGCGGTTGACCAGGTTGCTGGCAGCGATAAAGGCCAGCTTGATGGGTGGCGCGAGGGTGCCCTGGCTGATGGCCTGTGCCCAGGAGGCGTTATGCAGCGTGCGCGCGGCACGGTGTTCGCCATACGGCAGCCGTGGCAGCTGCATGCGATTATTCCTGACGCCCACGCCGGGCAGTGCGGCGCCAGGCTTGCCCATATTGCCCGTCACACAGGCCAGGGTGATCATAGCGCGATGGAACTGCTCGCCCCACAGCGCACGTTGCGGCCCCCAGCCGGGCAGGATGCTTGCCGGCCGCACTGCAGCAAACTGCTGTGCCAGCCACTCGATACGCTCGACTGGCAGGCCGGTGATCTCGCTGGCCCACGCCGGCGTCTTGGGCACGGCATCAGAGCGCCCCATAACGTATGACTGATAGACCTCATAGCCGCTGGCGTGACTCTCTAGGAAAGCGCGGTCGACGGCCCCCCAGGTCTCGAGCATGTAGACGAGCCCTGCCACCAGGGCGGCGTCGGTGCCAGGCCTAATCGGCAGCCACACGTCGCACAGTGCGCCGCTGTCCGACAGACGCGGGTCGATCAAGACGACTTGAGCGCCACGATCGCGCGCGAGGCGAATATAGTGCTCGGTGTTGGGCCCCATCCGCGTATCAGCGGGGTTGTTGCCCCACAGTACGATCAGGCGCGACGCCAACAGCGTCGCGCGGTCATCGGCGGGCACCTCTTGCCCCAGCATATTCAGCTCGACCCAGGTCGCGCTGTGATGGCTGAGGTTGCCCACGGTCTGGGTGACAGCGGCCCAGTGCGAAAAGAGCCGTGCAGCGGCCGACGCGCCCGAAAAGCCGCGCCCCCCGCCCGAGCCTGCGCCGGTGGCCAACATGATCGCCTCTGCCCCCCACTGCTCGCGCACCCGCACCAACTCCGCGGCCACAGCGTCGAGCGCAGCCTGCCACGAGGCACGCACCAACTCGCCAGTGGCAGAGCGCATCCACGGTGTGCCCACCCTGTTCTCTGCGCTCAGCCAGCGCCTCTGAGCACGGCCACGGGCACAGGGGATCAGCCTGGGCCTGTCGAGCGGATCGAGACCCG
>JAAYDS010000443.1 GCA_012729155.1 Chloroflexota bacterium
CGGGCGTGTCGTACTGGTAGAGGGCCGTGACGGCAAAGCGCGCCTCGGTGCCCTCGCCCTGCCCACGAAAGGCGATGGCCGCCATATGCCAGGCGGCGTACAGGTCGCGAAACTCGCCATACTGGGCCACCATTTCAGCCAGCTCTCTCTGCTGGATGGGGCCGGCGGCAAAGCCGCCATAGCTGGCGGGCGCGTCGCCGCTGGGCGCCAGCACGCCGCCCCAGGCGCCGGCCAGCTCGGCCAGCAGCGCCCGCATATCCTCGCGCGCGGCGGCCCCGCCCTTGCTGTGGGCCGCCAGAAACTGGTCGAGCTCGGCCACACCGGCATCGGCACGGCCGATGAGTAGATGCCGGTCGTCGAGCGCCACCCACAGGCGCAGGCGCGGCAGCGAGTAACGCTCAAAGCCGTGGGCCTCGCCCAGCGGCTCGCCCTGTGCGGCCATCAACGTGGCGATGCGTGCCCGGTCGAACGGGCCGGTCAAGATGGCCAGTTCGATGTCGGGCACATACAGCGCCGCCTCGATGTCAGCGATGTCCCAGCCCCAGCGCGCGGCAAAGCCGTCGGGGCGCGGGTTTACGCCCACCATGGCAAAGTCGAGCGTCTGGTCGGCCTTGCCCAGCGCGATGCGCAGCGCGCGATGCTGCTGCTCGCTGAGGCGGGCGCCCACGGGCGGCTGGCCCAGGTCGGCGCGCATCTGGGCATAGTCCAGATAGTGGATGGCGGGGCCATAGGCGCCGGGCAGGTGGGCGTCTGGCCAGGCCGAGCCGATGAAGGCGAACAGGTCGGCCACGGCGCCGCCAGAGGTCGGGGGCACAGCGGGCGCATCGGCGGCCAACCGGCCGCGCAGGGCCTGCGGCAGCGCGCAGCCGCACAACCAGGCGGCCAGTAGCAGCGTCAGCAAGACCTGTGGCCAGCGTTTGAGCACCCCCTCACCCCCTCTGCGTGCGCTGGCGCCATGATAGGCGCAGACGGTCAGCTGGCGCAAGCCGTCGGCAGGCCCCTCTACACCCAGGGCGGCTTGCCCAGGCAGCAGTGCTTGAACTTTTTGCCCGAGCCACAGGGGCAGGGATCGTTGCGGTGCGGGCGCGCCGCGGGCGGCGCTTCGGGCGGCGCGAGCAGGTCCATCACGCGCGCCACGGGCCTGCCGGGCGGGCGCGCGGCGGCCAGCGCTGCCAGCGTGGGCGTGACGTGCTCAAAAAAGGCCCGCAGCCCTTCGCACAGATAGTTGAGCCCTGGCTCGCCGTCGGGCGTGACGCCAAAGCGGTCTTTGGGGCAGCCGCCGTGGCACTGGGCCAGGTGCGGGCAGGCGCGGCAATAGGCGGGCAGAGCGTCCCACTTGTGCTGGCCAAAGGCGCGCTGGGCCTCGCTTGCGACCAGCGCCACCAGCGAGGTCTCGCGCAGGTTGCCCAGGCGGTGCCGGGGGTCGACATAGTGGTCGCAGCTGTAGAGGTCGCCGTTGTGCTCGAGCACGGCAAAGTCGCCACAGGTGGGCCGATAGTGGCACAGGGCGTGCTCGAGGCCCAGCAGCGGCCGCGCGGCCTCTTCGATGGCCTGCACGCCCACGCGGCGCGCATCGCGCGGCCACCAGGCGTCGAACACCCCGCAGAGAAAGGCGCCATAGGCCGCGGCCGAGGGCGTCTCGGGGGTGAGGCGGCCGGCCGCACCGCGCGCCACCAGCGGCAGAAACTGCACATAGTCGGCGCCGGCATCGACCAGAAAGCGATAGACCTCGTCGGGCGCGGCCACGTTGCCGGCGTGCACCACGGTGAGGGTGTCAAAGGGCACGCCGTGGCGCTGCAGCAGGCGCAGGGCGCGCATCACCGCGGCGTGGGTGGGCTGGCCGCCGCGGGTGCGGCGGTAACGGTCGTGCATGGGCGCGGGGCCGTCGATGCTGAGGCCCACGCTGAACCCCTCGGCACGCAAAAAGCGGCACCAGGCGTCGTCGAGCAGCACGCCGTTGGTCTGGATGCCGTTGAGCACCCGCTGGCCGGGGGCGCGGTGCCGCCGCTGCAGCGCCACAATGCGCCGGTAATAGTCGAGCCCCAGCAGCGTGGGCTCGCCGCCATGCCAGGCGAACATGACGGCACCGCCGCCGCTGGCCGCCAGCTGCTGCGCGATATAGTCCTCGAGCAGGTCGGCAGGCATCTGCGGCTCGCCCTGCGGATAGAGCGCCGCCGTGGGCGTATAGTAGCAGTAGGTGCAATCGAGGTTGCAGCGCGCACCGACTGGCTTGACGAACACCTGAAAGGGCCGCGTCGCCACCGTCATGGGCCCCACACCTCGCCAGCCTGGTAGCGCGCCCAGGTGGTCTCGAACCAGGTGTCGCCCGTGGGGATGGGCCGCACCGGCGCCCAGGCGCTGGCCACCTGGCCGCTGCCGTGGGCCACCGTCTCGAGCACCTGGCCGCGCCGCGCCACGTCTTCGGGGGCCAGGCGCCACTCGGCCCCCAGCAGCGGGTGGATGTGCTCGCCGGCGTCGGCGTCTAGCGCGATGGCCGACCCACGGCTGCCCACGCCGCTGGCCAGGGCGTAGCGCATGGCCTCGAGGTAGACGGCCTGGGCAAAGGCCAGTTGTCGATTGCGCAGCGCCTCGGCGACCTCGGCGGGGTCAGTGCAGGCGCAGCCCTGCGCCTCGATGCGCTGCACCTGCTCCCACGCGGCGGCGATGGCGGCGGGCAGCGCGCTCAACGCGCGGATAGGCCCGCCATGGGCCGACATGCGCTCTTGCCAGGCGGCGCGCTCGGCGCGCCAGTGGCCGGGGGCTGTGGCGCAGCGGGCCAGCCAGGCCTGCGTCTCCTGAACGGCGCTGCTTGCCGCGGCGAGGGCCGCGGCGAGGGGCAGAGAGTCGCCTGCATAGCGGTGGGCGATGCGCCCCGCCACGCGAAAGCCGCCCACCTGGCCGGCGTTGAGGGCCGCGCCGCCTGGCCGCCGCGCGCCATGCGAGCCGTTGACCTCGCCAACGGCGAACAGCCGGGCGATATTCTCAGACTCGCACCAGCTATCGGCCGCCAGCCCGCCATTGCTGTGCTGGGCGCAGAGGGCCACCTCGAGGGGCTGCCGCGCCAGGTCGATGCCGTGCTCGGCATAGAGCGCCAGCGCTGCGGGGTTGAGCGCCTGCAGCCGTGCGAGCGGCGTGCCCCGCAGGGCGCCGCTGCGCGCCAGATAGTCGTGCGCCTCGCGGTCGAGGGTCGCCTCATCATAGCCCTGGCCGTTGCGCGCATAGTCGAGATAGACGCGCCGGCCGCGTTGCACCGTCTCGCGATAGACCAGCAGGTCGATGAGCGACGAACCGTCGCTCACGCGCTCGGCGTCGGTGGGCCACTGGTAGCCCTTTTGAAAGAGGCGCGTGTAAAGCTCGCCGGCGCTGGCAAAGTAGGGCGACAAGAACTCGTCCTCGTGCGGCGCGCCCGCCGCCACGCTATAGACGCGCGGCATGGCCTGCATGTAGCTGCCCGATACGTTCCAGCGCCAGCCCAGCGAGGCCAGGCCGAACTGCAGGTCTGGCAGGTTGCGGGCGCGGGCGCCCAGCCACAGCGCCAGGCCGATGCCGCCCGTGTGGCCCTGCGGGTAGACGCTGTCGGCATAGAGCCCGCCAGGCCCGCCCACCGCCAGCACCACGTTCTCGGCCAGATAGGCCTCGAGGGCGCCGTTGGCCATGGCGATGGCCCCGCAGCAGCGGCGGCCGCCGTCGGCGTCGATGGCCAGCAGCTGCGTGGCCACGCGGCCCTCGCGCACGGCGATGCCCAGCGCCTGCACCCGCGCGATGAGGGCGCGGCACATCTCGCGCGAGGTGTAGGGGCCGATCGACGTGGCGCGCTGGCGCGGGTCGTGGTCGGTCTTGTAGCCCACATACTGGCCGTAGCCATCGTGCGGAAAGGGCACGCCCAGGCCCACCAGATGGAAAAAGGCGCGCGTCGACAGGCTGGCCTCGACCAGGGCGAGATCGCCGTGCATACTGCCGCCGGCATAGAGCGTCTCGGCCAGCGCGCGCGGCGAGTCGGCCTCGTCGCCACACAGCGAGAGTTTATAGTAGGTCTGTTTGTCGCTGCCGGTGTTGATCGACGTGCCGGCCTGCAGCCCCTCGGTGATGATCAGCAGATCGCGCACGCCGGCCTCGGCCAACTGCACGGCGGCGTTGAGGCCCGCCGCGCCGCTGCCGATGATCAGCGTGTGCACGCGCACCAGGGGCGTGTTGAGGGGCGTCAGGGTGCTCTGCTTCACAGGCGCTCCTACGGGTGGTACGCGGGCATGATAGCGCAGCCGGCCGCGGCCCGCCAGTAGAGGGCGCCTGTGCGCCCTGCGACGCGCCTACCCCCAGCGCTCGAGGGCGGCGCGCATACGCTCCAGCGCCGCGTCGAGCGTGGCGCGGTTGCAGCCAAAGTTGAGCCGCACAAAGCCCTCGCCGCCGGTGCCAAAGTCGGCGCCGTTGTTCATGGCCACGCGGGCGCGCTCGAGGAAAAAGGCCTGCGGCGCGAGCCCGTCCAGGTCGGCCTCGCGGCAGTCGAGCCAGGCCAGATAGGTGCCCTCGGGC
>JAAYDS010000444.1 GCA_012729155.1 Chloroflexota bacterium
GAATGGCATGGTAGATAACCTGGAGACGGTCGTCGAACGCATTGTGGCAGACTGGGCCAGCAAGAACGGCATCCGCGACGCCAGCCTCGAGCGCTCGAGACAGGTGATCCGCTCTTGCGCCAACAGCATCCGTGCTACGCACCGCCATGAGTTCGACAAGGCACGAGAGCTGCTGTCTGAGGCGCGCGCCGGAGCCGCCGATATGTGCGTCGAGGCCGAGCCCTATGCCGACATCTACTACTCGGGCTATGTGCAAGATGCCCTCAAAGAGGTGGCCGAGGCGGCCATCTCTATCGCGCTCGTCAAGGGTGAGCCGGTACCCGACCCTGAGGAGATCGGCGTGCCCTATGCCGCCTATCTCAACGGCCTGGGAGAGGCTATCGGAGAGATGCGGCGCTTTGCGCTGGATGCCATCCGCCGTGACGACGTGGCCGAGGCCGAGCGCATCCTCGAGATCATGGATGAGGCCTACGGCTTGCTGGTGACCATAGACTTTCCCGACACCTTGACGCGCGGCCTGCGCCGCACCACCGACATGGTGCGCGGCGTCACCGAGCGCACCCGCGGCGACCTGACCACGGCCGTGCAACAGGAAAAGCTGCAAGAGGCGCTGCGTCACTTTGAGGCGCGCCTGCAGCAGCAGCTCGGCGCGTGACTGGCCGGCTGCCATCATCTATCGCCATCGTTACGGGAGATTAGCCATTGATGACCCGCACGCATTGGATCTTTGTACTGGCCCTGGTGGTGGCCTTTAGCTATGGCCTGGTACAGAGCGAGCAGTCCACGGTGGCCCAGGAGCGCACACCCGCTGGCGAGAGCGGCCATGTCGTCAGCGCCCAGGCACTGCCCACAGACACGCCCGTCGCTGTCACGGTGACGCTGCGCCCCACCTTCACCCCGCTGCCCACCCTGGCGCCCACCGAGACAGCCGCACCAACAGCCGCACCCACAGCAACGCCCCAACAAGCCACTGCAGCAGACGGCGTTGCCGACGATGAGGACGCTGCTCAGCGAGAGGCCGTGGCAGCCGCACCTGCCGCCGCAGAGCCGCCCGTCAGCGCAGGCGAGAGCGACGTGCCCGCGCCGCCGCCCGCTGCGGAGTCGAGCCCAAATGGGTTCGACACGCACCCCGAAGAGCCACGCTTTATCTACATCGATCAGTCGACGCAGATGCTCTACATCTATGAGTATGGCGAGCTGCTGCGAGAGATCCCCTGCAGCACTGGCCTGCCCGAGTCTGACAAGTACACGCCGGCGGCCTCGGGCCGTGTGGGCGAATACTGGCCTACCTTTACGTCGTTTGGCGTGGAGGCCGACGATGCCTGGTATCTCTTTCGCTCCAGCGGCAACATCCTCATCCACAGCCTGCCCTACCTGCGCGATGAGCAGGGCAACAAGCTCTATCAGGATGCCGAGATGCTGGGCGTGCGGCCTTCATCGCATGGCTGCATCCGCATCGCCCCTGAAGACGCCCGCTGGCTGACGGCGTACAACCCGAATGGTGCGCTGTTCGAGGTGACTGAGCCCTATCTGAGCAAGTGGCTGGCGCTAGACTGAGCCTCGTCCACAACGCCGCAGCGCGCCAGATAGACGCGCTGCGGCGTTGGCGTATAATGTCGGTTGCCAACACGCGCACGGAGGGGTCTCATGTACACCGCGCCCCGCGGAACGATCGACATTCTGCCCGAAGACCAGCCCTACTGGAACTTGCTGCGCCGCGAGATCGAGCGCGTCACCGCGCAGTTTGGCTATCAACGCATCGATGTGCCCTGCTTTGAAGACACCTCGCTCTATGTGCGCGGCGTAGGCGAGGGCACCGATATCGTCGACAAAGAGATGTACTCGTTCCAAGACAAGGGCGGGCGCGACATCACCTTGCGGCCCGAGTTTACCGCGGGCATTGTGCGCGCCTACATCGAGCACGGCATGCGCACGCTGCCGCAGCCGGTCAAACTCTACACCATGGGGCCCATCTTTCGCTATGAGCGTGTGCAGGCGGGTCGTTATCGCCAACATACCCAGTTCGACATCGAGTGCATCGGCGAGCAAGATCCCGCCGTCGACCTCGAGGTCATGTCGCTCGCCTGGCAGTTGTACGCCAACCTCGGCTTCAAGGGGCTGGCCTTTCAGCTGAACAGTACCGGCTGCCCCAAGTGCCGCCCCGCCTATGTAGAGAGACTGGTGGCCTACTATCAGGGGCATACCCACGAGATTTGCGCAGACTGCAAGCGCCGCCTCGAGCGCAACCCCTTGCGCCTGCTAGACTGCAAGAATGAGGGCTGCCAGCCCATCATCGCCGACGCGCCCCACACCTCCGACCACCTCTGCGACGAGTGCGCCGAGCACTTTGCCACGCTCACTGGCTATCTCGACGCTCTGGAGCGACCCTATACCATCAACCATCGGCTGGTGCGCGGGCTCGACTATTACACCAAGACCGTCTTTGAGGTGTGGGCTCAGGGCATCGGCTCGCAGAATGCCGTCTGCGGCGGTGGACGCTACGATGGCCTGGCCGAAGAGCTAGACGGCCCGCCCACGCCAGGCATCGGCTTTGGCTCGGGCATGGAGCGCCTGGTGTTGGCCATGAAGGAACAGGGCCTGGCCGCGCCGGCGGCACCAGCCCCACAGGTGGTGCTGGTGCACCTGGGCCAGCCTGCCAAGACTGCAGCGATCGTCCTCTTGCAGCAACTCCTGAGCCGCGGCGTACAGGCACAGATCGGCTTTGGCGACCGCAGCATGCGCTCGCAGATGCGTGGGGCCAACCGGCTGGGCGCCCGCTTTGCGCTCATCATCGGCGAGCAAGAGTTGGCAGAGGGCGTGGTCGTGCTCAACGACCTGACAGGCGAGCAACCCGAGCAGCGACTGCCCCTGGCCGACGCTGCCGCAGCCGTGGCCACGTTGCTGTAACATGCCAGGCGTCGGCCGCATCGGCGTTCTCTATCAGGCCCATCGCCCCGAGTCGGTGGCGCTGGCCGACTGGCTCTCGGATGCCCTCAGGGCGCAGGGCGCCACTGTGTGGCGTGGCGACGTGCTAGACGAGCCCGCTCTGCGCGAGGCCGCGCCGCAGCTCGAGCTGCTCATCACCCTGGGCGGTGATGGGACTATTGTACGGGCGGTGCGCGCATCGGCGCTGGCCGGCCTGCCGGTGCTGGGCGTCAACCTCGGGCGGCTGGGTTTCCTGGCCGAGATCGACCCTGAACAACTCGAGCCCGCTCTGCCGCGCCTGCTGGCCGGCACCTTCAACGTGGAAAGGCGTCTGCTGCTGCACGTCGAGGTACTTCGCGGACAGACCGTGCTCCTTGCAGCCGAGGCGGTCAACGAGGTCGTGGTTTCGCGCGGGCGCGTCTCGCGCACGGTGCGCGTCTCTGTCGAGGCCGATGGCCGCCATATCATGACGCCAACTGCCGACGGCGTCATCGTTTCTACGCCCACCGGCAGCACCGCCTATGGCCTCTCAGCCGGCGGCCCCATCGTCTCTCCCGAGCTAGACTGCCTGGCCATCACCCCTGTGGCGCCGCACCTGGGCCATTCGCACTCGTTTGTGCTGCCCGGCCGTTGCCAGGTGACGCTGGCACTGGTGCGCGGCGAAGAGGCCACCGTCACCATCGACGGGCAACTTGACCTTGACCTCGCACCAGGTGACCGTGTCTGTGCTACGGCCAGTGCGCACCAGGCGCGCTTTGTGCGGCTGGGCGGCGACGGCTACTTTTACGACACGGTGCTACGCAAGCTCGGCTGGCCAGACCCGGCCTAGCTGTGCCGTCTTTTGCCGCACGCCCTTGTCCCGGCGCCTGGCTATTCCATGGCACAGGTATAGTCGCCAGACCGGGCGGCGCTATTGAGCCGCGCTCGTTTGAGATAGAGCGCCTGCGCCGCAGGAACCTGCCGAGCATCGCCAGCCCAGGCCTGCAGCGCTGGCTGTTGTAACGCCCGCCCGTATGAAAAGCTCAACTCCCAGGGCGCCGGCCCCAGCCTGTTCATCGCGTTCAGATGGGCCGTCGCCAGTTCGGGGCTCTGCCCACCCGACAGGAACACGATGCCAGGCACCGCCGCCGGCACCGTGCGCAGCAGCGTGCGCACCGTCGCCCGCGCCACCTCGTCCACCGGGCTCTGCACAGGGCACTTGAGCCCGGCAATGACCATGTTGGGCTTGAGCAACATCCCCTCGAGCATCACGCGATGCCGGTAGAGAGCGTCAAACACTGCCTCGAGCACCGCGGTAGTCACCGCTTCGCACCTGGCGATAGTATTGTTGCCATCCATCAGCACCTCGGGCTCGACGATAGGCACCAGATCCGCCTCTTGGCACAGTGCCGCATAGCGCGCCAGAGCATGGGCGTTGGCCTCGATGCCAAAGGCCGTGGGCAACCCCTCAGCGATGCTGATGACAGCACGCCACTTGGCAAAGCGCGCCCCCAACCCAGCATAGGCCGCCAGGCGCTCGCGCAGCCCATCCAGCCCCTCGGTGATCTGCTCGCCAGCGAAACCCGCCAGCGCCCTGGCGCCCAGATCGACCTTGATGCCCGGGATGATGCCCCGCTGGGCCAGCAGCTGGCGAAAGGGCAGGCCACCTAGAGACTCCTGGCGCAGCGTCTCGTCGTATAGAATCACCCCGCTGATAAAGGCCTCGGCGCCAGGGGTGGTCAACAGCATATCGCGATAGGCGCGACGGTTGGCCTCACTGGCCTCGACACCGACGCTGTTGAGCCGTCTGGTGATGGTGCCAGTGCTCTCGTCGGCGGCCAGAATCCCCTTGCCGGTGGCCACTAGCGCACGAGCGGTGCCCATCAATTGCTCTTCGTTCATCGCCTGACTCCTTCCCCCCTTGCTCCATAGCGAGCTGTTGAGGCGACGCAGCCACATGATAGCCGTGCCGCGCTCGGGTCGTCAAGAGGTGTCTCTGGTGTCCAGACGACCACCCTATGGCAGGGTTCACCACCCCCCCAGGCCTTTGTGGCCTTCTGCGCGCCTTTGACACTCGCCCCCTCTGCCGCTATAATCAGCAGGCTGATTTGTGAAAGCCTTCACAAACTTGACCGAGGAGTCACGAATGCGGCTATCCGTTGTCGATACTGAGCTGTGTGTAGGCTGCCAGTGCTGCATGTTCGCGTGCGCGCGCCGCAGCGGCTTGGGCGGCATTGCCTCGAGCGCTATCACGGTGCGCTCGATGGGCGGCATGGAAAAGGGGTTCAAGGTCATCGTGTGCCGCGCCTGCGACGACCCGCCTTGCGCGCGTGCCTGCCCCACCGGCGCCCTCACCCCCAAGCCGGGCGGCGGTGTGCGCCTCAATGCCAGCAAATGCATCGGCTGTGGGCGCTGCGCGCAGGCCTGCGTGTTGGGCGCAGTGCAGTGGGATGATGACGTCAACAAGCCATCCATCTGCATCCAGTGTGGCTACTGTGTGAGCTTTTGCCCGCACGGCGTACTCGCCATGGAGGATAAATAGCTGTGCTGCCCAACGATCCCATCTCACGTGTGTTGTATATCGACCTTACCAAAAAGACCTCGCAGGTGGTCGACCGCAGCGATCTGTTCGAGGCCTACATTGGCGGTGCTGGCGTGGCGGCGCAGCTCTTGCTCGAGGAATGCCCGCCAGGCATCGACGCCTTTGATCCGCGCAACCCCATCATCCTGGCTGTTGGGCCCCTGGTGGGCAACTTGCCGCTGGCATCCAAGACGGTGGCCATGTTCAAATCGCCTCACACCGGCAACCTGGGCGAGAGCCACGCCGGTGGCCGCAGCGCAGTGGCCATCCGCATGGCTGGCTATGGCGCCATCGTCATCAAGGGCGCCAGTGAGACGCCCCTGTGGGTCTCGATCGACGGCGACGAGGTGCATCTGCGCGACGCCACCACCCTGTGGGGCCTCAGCAACACCGTCACTGGGCGTGTAGTGCGCGAAAACGAGGGCGGCGCTGGCCTGCGCACCATTCTGCGGATCGGGCGAGCCGGCGAGCAGATGCTGCCCTATGCCAACGTCATGTGCGAGACCTACCGACACTTTGGCCGCATCGGCCTGGGCGCCGTGTTCGGCAGCAAAAAACTCAAGGCGCTGGTGGTGTCGGGCAAACGCTCGCTGCCTGTCGCCGACCGTCGTGCCTATCGCCAGCTGTATGACGAGATCTATCAGCAGGCCACCACGTCCAAATTGATGAAAAAGTACCACGACCTGGGCACCGCCTCGAACATCCTGCCGCTCAACGCCATCGGCGGGCTGCCCACACGCAACCTGCAGGCCGGTCGCATCGTCAATGCCGAGCGCATCTCGGGCGAGGCCTTTGCCGAGGGCTACCTGGGGCGCCGCCTCGCCTGCACCCACTGCCCGGTGGGCTGCATTCACATCGCCGCCCTGCGCGAGCCATACGAGAACGAGCCCTACTTTATGCGCACGCGCATGGTGGCCTATGACTATGAGCCGATCTTTGCGCTGGGCTCGATGCTCGGCATCAACGAGCCGCGCAACCTGCTGCGCTTGCTCGATCGTATCGACGACTTTGGCCTCGACTGCATGAGCGCCGGTGTGGTGCTGGCCTGGGCTACCGAAGCCGTCGAAAAGGGCCTCATCCCGGCCGACGAGCTCGACGGCGTGAGCCTGCGCTGGGGTGGCTACCAGGGGTATCTGGCGGCCGCCGAACGCCTGCTTTCACAGCCGACGCCGTTCTACCAAGCGCTGGCCCGCGGCGTCGACTATGCATCCTCCGTCTATGGTGGGCGCGAGTTCGCCCTGGCCTACGGCGGCAACGAGATCCCCGGCTACCACACCGGCCCAGCCGCGCATCTGGGGTTCTTGCTCGGCGCGCGTCACTCGCACCTCGACAACGCCGGCTATAGCGTCGACCAGAAAGAGATGCTCAAAGAGACCGTGCCGCCCGAGCGACTGATCAACATGCTGCTCGAGGAAGAGGGTGCTCGCCAGATCCTGTCGAGCCTGGTGGTGTGCTTTTTTGCGCGCAACCTGTACGACACCAACATGATCCTGCGCTCGCTTGAGCAGGTGGGCATGCCCATGACGGCCGAACGCCTGGCCGAGATCGGCCGCGACATCTGGCGGGCCAAGTATCAGTTCAAGCTGCGTGAGGGCTTTGACTTGCTGGCGCAGACAGTGCCACAGCGCATCTATGAGACGGATTCGGCGCTGGGGCCCATCGACGAGACCTATATGCAGCAAGCCATCGCCTATGCTGCTAACCTCATCGGCGAGCTCGCTCCCGCATCATAGCGGCGGCGCTGACATCGACAGGGGCATGCTCGCATGCCCCTGTTTTGCGTCGAGGACACAGCGCCTCTATCATGGAGTGCATTCACACCAAGGTGGCCAACAGAACCATGCTCGAGCCCACACAGATCATCTATCTCAACCCGCGCGACCTCTTGCCCAGCCAGCCCAATATGCGCTCTGACCCGGGCGATCTGGCGGGCCTGGCCGAGACGATCCGCGAGCACGGCATTCTGCAGCCTCTGGGCGTGACGCCCGAGGAAGACACCTATCGCATCGTCTATGGCAACCGTCGGCGCGACGCGGCCATTGTGGTTGGGCTCGACCGCGTACCTTGCGTGCTGGTGTCGCCAGGCAGCGCCCGCGAGACACTGGTGCAGCAAGTGCTGGAGAATCTACAACGCCTCGACCTGAACGACCTGGACAAGGGCCGCGCCTTTGAACAGCTGCTCGCCTCGCTCACCGAGGCCGGGCAGAGCCAGACCGAGGCACTCGAGGCCGTCTCGCGCACGCTGGGTCTCTCGGGCCGGCAGATTCAGCGCTACCTGCGGCTGCGGCAGTTGCCGCCCGACGTGCAGCGCTATCTGGCCAGTGGCGATCTGGGCGTCACGCACGGCCAGCACCTCGTCGATCTTGCGCCGCCAAGTCGCCAACAAGAGGTGGCCGATCTCGCGGTTGAAGAGAGCCTCTCGGCGGCCGAGCTGTCGCGGCTGTGTGCCGCATTGCGCCATAACGCCAATATCGACCCTGCCATGGCGTTGGCCATGCTGCGCCGCGGTGAGCGCGTGCCCACCATCGAGGCGGTCATCCACGAGCCGCTGCATAGCGTTCTGGGGCCCGCACCGTCGGAGCACAGCGATGCCGACGATGGGGCCTGGCCCGAAGACGGTGAAGTTGCCCCAGACGCACCAGGGGGCGCCGCGGGCGGGCCTCCAGCGGCGGGCGCGGCACCCTGGGAGGGCGAATCGGCCTTTGAACACGAACGCTACGGCGCTCTGGAACCAACCACGCGCGACGGTCATCGCCGGTTCAAGATCGGCTCGCTCGATGCCTTTATGGACGAGCTGCAGCGCCTGACACGCTGCGTGCAAGATGGCGACCTGCAACGCCTGATCGAGGATGACCCAGCAGCTGGCGTCAAGCTGGGGCTGGCCAGCCGCCAGCTCGCCTTCTTGAGCGAGGCCGTCTCTGCCCTGGCGCGCACGGGCTCACAGTGACAAACGGGGGTAGCCACACCATGGAGCAACCTATCGTCGCCCTGGTGGCCTGCGCCAACTATGAGCAGGCGGCGGTCGATGCTGCCGTGCGGCGCGCCATCGACCTGGTCGGGGGCATGGCCGCCTTTGTCAAGCCCGGACAGCGCGTGCTGCTCAAGCCCAACCTGGTGCGCGCCATGGCGCCTGAGCAGGCTGCCACCACCCATCCGGCCATCGTCAGCGCTGTGGCCCGGCTGGTGATCGCCGCCGGCGGCCAGCCTATCATCGTCGAATCGCCGGGTGGGCCCGCCAATCTGGCATGGGTGCGCAACGCCTATCGCAGATCGGGCATTGCCGATGCCGCAGCCGCGAGCGGTATCGTCCTCAACGAGAACATGGCCGGCGTGCAGGTGGCCCACCCTGAGGGCGTGCTGCTGCACAGGCTCGACCTGCTGCAGGCCGCCACCGAGGCCGACGTAATCATCAACCTGCCCAAGCTCAAGACCCACAACCTGACGACGCTCACCCTGGGCGTCAAGAACCTGTTTGGGCTGGTGCCCGGCGCCATCAAGATCGGCTACCACTCAAAGCTGCACGACCGTGAGCGTTTTGCGCAGGCGCTGGTCGATATCTACACCTACACCCGCCCCGCCCTCACGCTCATGGATGCCATTGTGGGCATGGAGGGTAACGGCCCCACGGGCGGCTCGCCACGGCCCATCGGAGCATTGCTGGCGAGTGCCAACACACTGGCCTGCGATACCGTCTCGGCGGCGCTGGTGGGCGTCGACCCGCTCAAGGTGCTCACTACCGCGGTGGCCGCAGAGCGTGGGCTGTGCACTGGTCGTCTCAAAGACGTGCGAGTGCTCGGTGACGCCTTGCCAGGCCTACAGGTCTCGGGCTTTAGGCTGGGTATGGAGATGGACTTTGACCCCGGCCTGTTGCCGCGGCTGGCGCGCCGGGTGGCGGCGCCGCTCTTGCGGGCCGGCAAGGCGGCCAGGCAGCCCCAGGCAGGGGCCGACGGCGAGGCGCCACGCAGAGTGGTTTCGAACAACTGGGTCTTTAGGCAGCTGGTGGCGGTGCCATTTGCCACTGAAAGCTGCATCGGCTGCGGCTTTTGCGCACGCCATTGCCCGGTCAATGCCATCACCATCGTCGCAGGCAAGGCCCAGATGGACTATGGCATCTGCATACGCTGCTACTGCTGCCATGAGCTATGCCCCGAGACCGCCATCGAGCTGAAAAGACCGTGGCTGGGCAGACTGCTGATGGGCAGCTAACCCAGCCATCGTTGACGGTGGTTGAGGAGCCGCGTCAGACGGGGCGCGCCTTGAGCTCGGCCACGATCTTGCCGATGCCATCGCGCAGATCGGCAAAGACGGCATCGATAGAGCCCGAGGCATCCACCACGCTAAAGCCGAACTCGGCGCTCAACTCGTCAAACATGTGCAGCATGCGTTGTTGATAGTCGACATAGCTCTGGTAATAGTCCGAGGATGGCAGGAAATCCATGCCAGCCTCCCAGTAGTCAAAACCACGCGTGCTCAATACTCGCGGAACCAACGCTTGTACGGTGGTCTTGAGGTAAAAGACTGCATCGGGCACCAGCGCAATGCCCATCAACGACTGCAGCCAGCATCTGTCGACGCCACGCACCATATAGCGTGCCATCAACGAATAGATGTAGCGATCGGTGAGCACCACAAAACCTGCGCGCAGCATGGGGATGATCTCGCGCTCCATACGGTCGCAGAAATCGGCCGCATAAAAGAGCGCCATGGTAATGTGCCCCAGCGTGTGCCCCTGCTTGGCGGCCTCGATGCCCGCGCTGGCCAGCTCTGAGCGGCGCAGACCGCTGGTGAACACCGCATAGCCCTGCGCCTCGAGCCACTCGCGCAACAGCGCCACCTGCGTCGAGCGCCCCACACCGTCGGGCCCTTCCAGCACAATCAGCTTGCCGGGCAGGCTCAGGTTCTCGACGTTGGGCAGGCCATGCCCATAGAACTTGACCTCGGTCATAGTGGCTGCCCTCCAGGATGTGCGAGGCTATCGAGATAGCGGCCAGAGAGGTGCTCTTTGCCCAACACGTCGCGCCAGGGGTTGGGCTCGATTTGCAGCGCCCCCTCAAGGTGCGGCGCGATGATCTGCCGTACGATCTCTTGCTGCTGCACCAGCGGGGCCGCAGCGTCGATCACTGTGAGGCCGAACTCATCGACCATGGCATCGTACTCGCGCAAGATGCGCCCTTGAAAGATGCGGTAACACTCGTAGGGGTCGTCCGACAGGCCCAGGTCGAGCCCGGCTTCGTAGTACTTTAGCGTAGGCCGCCCCACGATGATGCGACGCAACGACTCTTCGAGCGGCACCCGAAAGTAGAGCGCCACCGTCGGCTTGACGGCAAAAGAGTAGACCTCGCGCACCCACTCGCGGTCGATGCCCCGCGCGGCGTCGCGCGCAAAGGCCGTATAGACGTAACGATCGGCCAGCACGATGGCCCCCGCCCGGAGCGCCGGCAGAATCTGCTGCTGAAAGCGCTGCGAGAAATCGACCGCATGCATCAGGCTAAA
>JAAYDS010000445.1 GCA_012729155.1 Chloroflexota bacterium
CCCTCTTGCACCAGAACCTGGCCGATGGCCTCTTTGATGCCCGAGTAGGGCATCAGCACAAAACGTCGGCCCACTGCCTGGCCATTACGGACGCGAGTGAGCATGTCAGCAATCGGATCGCTCATGGACATGTGTTGCAGCTCCTATTGACATCACGGAGCCATCGCATCGGATGCGAATCGGGCTCCCAGCGGCCTGACTCGTGCGATAGCGTCCGGTTGGCTGTTACCAGCTAGATTTCACCACACCCGGGATCTTGCCGTCCATAGCCAGCTCCCGAAAACAGATGCGGCATAGATCGAACCGACGCATGTAACCGCGCGGACGGCCACAGCGTGAGCAACGATTGACAACGCGCACCGGGTACTTGCGACGTGTTTCTCGCACGATAATCGACTTTTTGGCCACTGTGTCTTCCTCCCCAAATGCCCCTCAATAGCTTGCCTGCCTGAGGGCGCTAGGCGTCAGCTAGGCCGCCGCGAACGGCATCCCAAAGGCCTCGAGCAGATGTCGGGCCTCTTCATCGGTCTTGGCCGAGGTCACCATCACGATTTCCATACCGCGCACTTTATCGATGGCATCATAATCGATCTCGACAAAGATCAGTTGCTCGTGCAGGCCGAGCGAAAAGTTGCCACGGCCATCGAACGCTGTCCGCGACACCCCGCGAAAGTCTCGCTGGCGGGGCAAGGCGATGTTGATCAGGCGATCGAGAAACGCGTACATGCGTTCATTGCGTAACGTCACCTTGACGCCAATAGGGTTGCCCGCGCGCAGCCTAAAGTTAGCGATGGACTTGCGCGCTCGGGTCACCACAGGCTTTTGCCCGGTAATCACCGTTAGGTCGCGCGTGGCCGCTTCCAAGGCCTTGGGGTTCTGCAAAGCCTCACCCAGGCCGATATTGACCACGATCTTCTCGAGGCGCGGCACCTGCATGACGTTGTCATACCCGAACCGCTCCATCATCGCGGGCACTATGTCTTCCCGAAACCGATCTTCAAGTCTCGGCATGCTCCTCTACCTCACCTCTCTGCCTACTCGTGCGCCTAGTCGATGACTTCGCCGCACTTGCGGCACACACGCGACTTGGCGCCATCGGCGCCTAGTTGGTAACCAACGCGCGTGGGCTTGTTGCAGTGAGGGCAAACCAACGCCACGTTCTGGACGCGCACAGGCGCCTCACGTTCGATGATGCCGGCCTGCGTCCTCACGTTGCCCGTGCGGCGCTGGTGCTTTTTGATCATATTGACACCCGAGACGACCACGCGCCCTTCAGCGGGCATGGCCGTATGCACGGTGCCCCGCGCGCCCTTGTCGTCTCCGCTGATGACCTCTACGGTATCGCCCTTTTTTATCTTCATCACCCACTCCTGACTGTGTCTATCAGCGCGGCCCTAGAGGACCTCGGGCGAGAGAGACACAATCCGCATAAACCCGGCATCGCGCAACTCGCGCCCCACGGGACCAAAAATGCGTGTGCCACGCGGGTTCTTTTCCTGGTCCAGAATCACCGCAGCATTATCGTCAAAGCGCACGAAGGAGCCATCTGACCGCCCATAGCCCTTAGCAGTCCGCACCACCACCGCGCGCACCACGTCCTTTTTCTTAACCGAACCACCGGGTGCTGCCTCTTTGACCGCGGCGATGATAATATCGCCAACGCTCGCATAGCGACGACGCGTGCCACCAAGCACCTTGATGCACATAATCTCACGGGCGCCGGTGTTATCGGCCACCCTGAGTCGCGTGTATTCCTGAATCATTCCCTCACCTCAGCTTACGGATGGTTGCGTCGTCTGGGGCAGACAGGGCCGTTGGCCCCCTGCCGCGAGCGCTACGAGCGCACGACCTCAATCACACGCCACCGCTTGAGCCGGCTCATAGGTCGACTCTCTTCGATACGGACGACGTCGCCCTCTTGGCAGGCGCCTTCCTCGTCGTGCGCCATGTACTTGGTCGTACGACGCAAGACCTTGCCGTATAGCGGGTGACGTGAGCTACGAGTCACGCTGACCACCACGGTCTTTTGCATTTTGTTACTGACGACAACGCCTTCCATTACCCTACGCGGCATGGTCTACTGCTCCTCTGCTTGCAGTTCGCGCTCACGCAGCACCGTTTTGATGCGAGCGATATCGCGCCTCACCTGGGCGATGCGGCCGGTATTCTCCAACTGCCGCGTCGACATCTGAAAGCGCAGGTTGAACTGCTCCTGGTAGAGCTCATCCAGACTGTGCTGGAGCTCGGCTACCGTCATCTCGCGCAACCTTTGGGCGTTCATGCGACCTCCTCGCCGGGGGTTTCGCGCTTGAGGAACGCCGTAGCAATGGGCAGCTTGTGCGCTGCCTGGGTGAGGGCGTCTTTGGCCGTCGCCTCGTCTACGCCGGTGATCTCAAACATGATGCGGCCCGGCTTGACCACGGCGACATAATGATCCACAGCGCCCTTACCGCTACCCATACGCGTCTCAGCGGCCTTTTGCGTCACTGGGCGATCCGGAAAGATACGGATCCAGATCTGTCCAGAACGCTTCATCATACGGCTGAGAACGCGGCGAGCAGCCTCGATCTGTCGGCTGGTGATCCAGGCAGGCTCCTGGGCAATCAGCGCATAGTCACCAAAGGTGAACTCTGCGCCGCGCAGCGCCTTACCGCGCATACGCCCACGATGCTGCCTGCGGTGTTTGAGCCTCTTGGGCATCAACATAACAGTTCCCTCCCTACGCGCCCGCTGACTCTGAGGCCTCGGGCATCACGTCGCCGCGATACACCCACACCTTGACGCCGATGCGCCCAAAGGTGGTCAGAGCCTCTTCACGAGCGAAATCAATATCAGCGCGGAGGGTGTGAAGCGGCACCTGGCCTTCGCGCACCCACTCGCGACGCGCCATATCGGCGCCAGACAGACGGCCAGCGCACATCACGCGGATGCCCTTGGCCCCACTGCGCATAGCCCGCTGCACAGCCTGGCGCATGGCACGCTTGTGCGACACACGGCGCTCGAGCTGCTCGGCGATGCTCTCAGCCACCACGCGGGCGTTCATCTCGGGCCGGTCGATCTCGACCACATCCAGACGCAGGTTCTTGCCGCTGATGTTGGTCATCTTCTCGAGCTCGGCCTTGAGCGCATTCACGCTGGCGCCACGACGCCCGATGACGATGCCAGGTCGAGCGGTGTGAATGGTCACCGAGATCTGCTTTGGAAAGCGCTGAATCTCGATCTTGGCCACACCGGCCCGCCCCAACGTCTTGTTGATCAGCTCGCGAACCTGAATGTCTTCGACCAGAAGGCGTCGATACTGCTCGCCCTCGGCGAACCACCTCGAATCCCAGTCGCGGATGATACCCAGTCTATAACCAATCGGGTTTACTTTGCGGCCCAAGATGCCCTCCTTGTCCCTGTCAACGCGCCCAGTGCTAGGCCTCTCGGTCGGCCACAACAACGGTAATGTGTGAGCTCCGCTTGAGCACCGGCTTGTAGCGCCCGCGGGCCCCTGCCCGGTAGCGCCGTTGCGTGGGCGCCTCATCCACCATAATCGTCGCCACATAGAGCTCATTTGGCGAAAGCCCATAGTTCTCTTCAGCGTTAGCCGCAGCAGAGGCCAGAGTGCCTCGCACTGCCTGTGCCGCCGCCTTTGGTGTGAACTTGAGCACATCAAGCGCCTTGGTCACACTGGCGCCCCGCACCAGATCGGCCACCAGCCGCACCTTCTGAGGCGACATGTGCACGTATTTGGTAACAGCCCTGACTTCCATGCTCTCTCCTCTTAGCCCGCCCTCTGACCACAACAACTGGTCAGGCACGGGTCATTGAGTGCCATCGCTAGCTGACGCGCGTGCTGCGCTCTCTCTTCTCGTGACCGCGGAAATAGCGCGTCGGCGCAAACTCGCCCAGCCTGTGCCCCACCATGTTCTCGGTGATGTAGATGGGGATGTGCCGTCGGCCGTCGTGCACGGCGATGGTATGCCCCACCATCTGCGGAAAAATCGTCGAGGCCCTCGACCAGGTGCGGATGACCCGCTTTTCGCCTCGGCGGTTCATCTCCTCGACCTTTTCCAGCAGCCTGGGCGCTACGAACGGCCCCTTCTTCAGCGATCGCGACATTACCTAGCCTCCTCAGAGACGCTACACTGCACTGGTTTGGATGCTACCGCCCGCGGCCCTTGCCACGGCGACGCACGATGAATCTGTCTGTCTGCTTGTTCGAGCGGGTGCGATAGCCCAGCGTGGGCTTGCCCCACGGCGTCTTGGGGCCAGGCATACCCACGGGTGCCTTGCCCTCACCACCGCCATGCGGATGGTCGCGCGGCGTCATGGCCGAGCCACGCGTCGTGGGCCGACGGCGCAACCACCGGCTGCGGCCCGCCTTACCCAGCTTGATATTGCCATGCTCGCTGTTGCCCACAGAGCCGATGGTGGCCATGCACGTCAGCAGCACCAACCTCACCTCACCAGAGGGCATACGCAGTTGCGCATAGCTACCCTCTTTAGCCATCAACTGCGCACCCACGCCGGCTGCTCGCACCAACTGGCCGCCGCGGCCAGGATAGAGCTCGACGTTGTGCACCACCGTACCAAGGGGAATGTCGCCCAGTGGCAGCGCATTGCCCACAGAGAACTCGGCGCCTGCACCAGACATGACCGTCGCTCCAACGGCCAGCCCCTCTGGCGCCAGAATATAGCGGCGCTCGCCATCGGCGTATACCAGCAGGGCGATATATGCCGAACGGTTCGGGTCATACTCGACGGCTTCAACACGAGCGGGCACGCCCACTTTGTCGCGCTTAAAGTCGATCAAGCGATACATGCGCTTGCTGCCGCCACCACGGTGGCGCACCGTCACCTTGCCGCGAAAGTTTCGCCCTGCGTTGCTCTTGAGCGGGCGCAAGAGCGACTTTTCGGGCCTGGTCTTGGTTATCTCTTCAAAGCTCGCGCTCGTCATCGCCCTACGCGAGGGTGTAGTCGGTTTGTATACCTTGACTGGCATTGAACGTTCCTCTCGAATCGTGACCTGTGCTTGCTCAGGTTAGCCAGGGTTCAGTCAGAACGACCTAGACACCCTCAAAGAAGCTGATGCTATCACCAGGCGACAGCGTAACGATCGCCTTCTTCCACTCGGGCGTCTTGCCGATCAGCCTGCCAAACCGGCGCGTCTTGCCGTGCACGCGCATGATGTTGACACGCTGAACCTGCACCTTGAATATCTCTTCCACCGCCCGCTGAACGAGCTGCTTGGTCGCGCGTCGATCCACCTCAAAGGTGTAGCGGTGCAGTTCATCGGCCAAATAGTTCGTCTTCTCTGTCAAGACGGGCCGCTTTAGAACCTCATAGATGTGCATCGTCCACTCCCCGTTTTCACCAGGCTGCGCCAGGCGCTAGCCCAGGATGCCTTCGATCTGTTCGACCGCGCCGCGCGTCACCATGACATAGTCATAGCCCAACAGGTCGCGCACGCTCAGGTTAGTGGCGCGTTGCACCTTGACATAGGGCAGGTTGCGGGCCGACAATTCAACGTTATCGTTGCGCTCTGGCAACAGCATGAGCACCGACGACTCGAGGCCCAGGCGGTCTAGCAGCGCCGCCATCTCGCGCGTCTTGGCCTCATTCATCACCAGATCGTCGATCACAACCAGCTGCTGGTCTGAGGCCTTGACCGAGAGGGCAGAACGCAACGCCAAACGCCGCATCTTGCGGTTCATTTTTTGCTCATAGCTGCGCGGCGTAGGGCCAAAGATGATACCGCCCCCGCGCCAATGCGCTGCACGGGTTGAACCCTGACGGGCCCGACCAGTGCCCTTTTGCCGCCACGGCTTGCGGCCACCACCGGCCACCTCAGAGCGCGTCTTGGTGTCGTGCGTGCCCAAACGGGCGTTGGCCAGCTGCCGCACCAGTGCCTGGTGCATCACGGCCACATGCGGTTCGATACCGAACACGGCATCACTCAGATCCAGCTCTCCAACTGTCTCACCGGCCATATCGCGAACCGGAACTCGCATCTCAATCTCTCCTGCGTCTCTCTGCAGAGCTCGCTGTGATGTGCTCGTCGCTACAGCTTGACGGCGTTGCGGATGATGACCAGGCCACCATCGGGCCCAGGCACAGCACCCTTGACAGCGATCAAATGCCGCTCTGCATCGACTTTGACGATCTCCAGGTTCAACACGGTGACCTGTTCGTTGCCCATATGCCCTGGGCCGCGCATCCCCTTGAACACGCGCCCTGGCGTGGTGGTAGCGCCAATAGAGCCCACTGCACGGTGCCGATCAGACTGGCCATGGGTCTTGGGGCCACCGCGAAAGCCGTGGCGCTTGACAGCGCCGGCAAAGCCGCGCCCCTTGGATACGCCGCGCACATCAACCTTGTCACCAGCGGCAAACAAGTCGCCAGCCGTCAGCACCTGTCCCAGCTCATATTCCGAAAGCTCGCTGGTGCGAAACTCGCGCAGGTGGCGAAGCGAGGGCAGTTGCCCCAGATGGCCACGCTCGGGTTTGCTGAGCTTCTTGGCATGTTCAAACCCGATCTGGACGGCATCATAACCGTCAGTGGCCTCGGTCTTGATCTGCGTCACGTGGCAGGGCCCGGCCTCGATGACGGTCACAGGGGTCACACCGCCCTGCTCGTCAAAGATGCGCGTCATGCCGATCTTGCGGCCGATAAGCGTCTTTTTCTTTGTCATCACAACCCTCTGGGGGGCGTTATTGCGGTAGCCACAGCGCAAGCTGGCGGGCTACAAGGGTTAGCCCCTATCCCCCTTTTGACTTGGTTACTCTAAAGCTTGATCTCGATATCCACGCCGCCAGGCAGATCAAGCCGCATCAGCGATTCGATGGTAGTAGGGTTCGGATCGAGCACGTCGATCAAGCGCTTGTGCGTACGGATCTCGAGCTGCTCGCGCGAGTCACGATCGATAAAGCTCGCCCGCGCCACACTGAACTTTTCGATGCGAGTGGGTAGCGGCACCGGGCCGACCACTGCCGCACCTGTGCGCTCGGCCGTATCCACGATCTGGCGCGCCGACTGATCCAGCACGCGGTGATCATATGCCTTGAGCCGAATCCGGATGCGTTGTTGTCTCGCCATAGTCTCCCCTATTCGCTACCCTTTGCGGCCTCAACTCGCCGTGCCGGGCGCAAGCGTTGATCGGTCTGCGGTCTCTGCCCGACTATTGCAGGATCTCGGTAAGGAC
>JAAYDS010000075.1 GCA_012729155.1 Chloroflexota bacterium
AGCTAATCGTACCCGACAAGCTGTTGGCACGAGGCGTATCGCCTGTGGAGAGCCCTTGCCCGGACGCCTTTGGGCCGCTTTGGACAGAGTGACCGTAACACCCAAAGCGATAACGAGCACACCATGTGACGCATCAATGGCGCCGGTGGCTTGCGGCGTCGTCTTGGCTGGCGTGTGTTCTGCCCGAAACCTCTCGGCTTGGTTTCTACATGGAGAAACAGGCTGCGGGCGAGCATCAGTGCTGATGGTCATCGACGCCCGATTTTGACCAAGGTTGACCGTCATGTTATACTATGGTGTACCGGGGTTATCGCTGGCGCCGTTGCTGGCGTCCCAGTATCTAGAGAGGTGGCACTATCAGCAGTAACAGAGAGCACCGCATCAATCGCGATATTCGCGTGCGCGAGGTGCGCCTGGTCGACGAGCAGGGCAAACAGATGGGCATCTACCCCACCCGTGAAGCGCTGCGCGTGGCCGAAGAGCGCGGCCTTGATCTCGTTGAGATCGCACCGCAGGCAAACCCGCCCGTCTGTCGTCTGCTCGACTATGGCAAGTTCTTGTACGAGCTACAGCGCCGCGAGCGGGACGCTCGCAGGGCTCAGAAACAGATCGAGGTCAAAGAGATCCAGATCAGGCCCAAGACGGCTGACCATGATATTCAGGTCAAGCTCAATCGGGCGCGCAAGTTTCTGGCCGAGGGCGCCAAAGTGCGGGTACGGGTGCGGTTCCGTGGGCGTGAACACACACACCCTGAGCTGGGCGATGAGCTGATGGACCGCGTCATGTCTGAGATGCGTGATGTTGCTGTGGTTGAGAGTCAGCCCAAAATGGAGGGCTCTGCGCTCATCATGCTGCTATCACCTGCGAAAAAGACCGAGCCGACCAAGGCTGAATAGGCCCGCACGGTAGGCTCGTGCTTTCAGATTGTCGGAGGAAGAAAAGAAGTGCCTAAGTTAAAGACTTACAAGGCCGCCGCTAAGCGATTCAAGCTAACCGGCTCGGGAAAACTGATGCGCTCTCAAGCTGAGAAGCGCCACCTGCGACGCAAACGCTCCAAGCGCGTCAAGCGCAGCCAGTGGATGATGGTCGAGGTTCAGGGTAGCGGCGAGGTCAAACGCGTCGGTCGACTGGTACCTTACATCAAAAAGTTCAAGGGCTAGGCGCGGCCTGCCCAAGAGTCACTGGAAAGGATCACAACCGTGCCTAGAGTCAAAAGAGGCGTCGCAGCCCACCGCAGACATGTCAAAGTCTTGAACCTGACCAAAGGGCAGCGGCTGACCAAGCACCGCTTGTTCCGTCGCGCCAACGAGGCCATGCTCAAGTCGCTCGCCTATGCCACCCGAGACCGCCGCAATCGCAAACGCGATATGCGCCGCCTGTGGATTGCGCGCATCAACGCAGCGGCTCGCGCCAACGGAATGAGCTACAGTCGCTTTATCAACGGCCTCACCAATGCGCAGGTTGCGGTCAACCGCAAGATGCTGGCCGAGATGGCCGTGAACGACCCTTCGTCGTTTGCCGAGCTGGTGGATGTGGCGCGGGGCGCCGTCAGCGCCTGACAAGCCGTTCGCTCTGAATAAAGCAACGCCCTCGGGATACCCGAGGGCGTTCTCGTTATCGTACGGCTAAGGCTGGTCGGCCAACTCGATCGCCGCGGGCCGCTGTTGAGCGCGGCGCAGGCGCTCCAGGTCGAGCTTGGGCGAGCGGTCAAAGCTCACAACGCCATTCTGCTCTTGATAGATGTCCGTGAGCTGCGTGTAGCAATATCCGAACATGTTGGCGTCGTCGAGCAGCACATTACACAGTCCTTCGAACCGCTCGTACACCTCTTCAATGGTCCGGCAGCGCTCGCCATAGCCCCATGAGTCGCGACCGTGCTCGGCCTGGGGGTTCCACCAGATGCCGCCAAACTCGCTAACAAAGAAAGGCTGGCCAGCATAGGGGATGCTCCAGCTTCGCTGATCGTGCCAACGACTGCGCTCGGCGCGCCCGTTATAGTAGGGCTGCCCCTGCGCCAGGCCGGCGTGGTTGGCCGCAAACACGTCTGGGTTCTGCTCATAGTCGTGGCAGTCATAGATGTCGGCGCCATAGACCCGATGCGCATACCCTGAGGCATCGAGCACCGGCCGCGTCAGGTCCATCGCCTTGGTAGCCAGGTACATCCCCAAGGTGACATCATCGAGCTGGTCGATGCGGTCTGTACGGTATTGCCATGTCTCGTTGAGCGGGCACCAGCCGACGATGCTCGGATGCGAATAGTCGCGCTCTAGAGCCTCGAGCCACTGGGTGATGTAGCTGGGCGTGGGCTTCTGATGATCGTGGTCGGGCCCAAAGCCGCCGCAGCCCCAGTCGCCAAACTCGCCCCAGACGAGATAGCCGAGCCGATCGGCCCAGTACAGAAAGCGCTCTTCGAACACCTTCTGATGCAGCCGCGCACCATTGAACCCGGCGGCCATACTCAACTCGATATCGTGCCTGAGCGCCTCGTCGCTGGGTGCTGTCATAATACCATCGGGATAGTACCCTTGATCAAGCACCAGCCGCTGAAAAACGGCTCGCCCATTGATCTTGACAGCCTGGCCATCGATCGAGACTGAACGCAAGCCGGCATAGCTGGTGGCTCGATCGATTACCTCGTTCTCATCATCGCTCAGAACAAACTCCAGGTCGTACAAGTGCGGATTGCTGGGCTCCCAGAGCGTGCGCGACCAACTCGGCACAGAGAGTTCGGCGATGACCGACATCTCAGAGCCGAGAGACACACTGGCGCTAGAGACGAGCTTGCCCGCGCTGCTAAGGGCTACGGTCAGCGATAGCCCCCGACGTGGCCGCACCAGCGGCACCTCGACGACAAAGCAACCACGGGCTACGCTGGGCGTGATGCGCGGGCGCCGCATATGGGTTGGCGCCACTGGCTCTAGCCAGACCGATTGCCAGATACCCGTGGTGCGCCCATAGATAGCCCCATAGCCGGCATAGTCGTGCGCCTGCTTGCCGCGCGGTTGCGGCTGGCCATGGGGATCTCGAGCTCGCACTATGATGGTAGCCGTTTCGCCGGCAGAAACCAGGCCGCTCAGATCGCAGACAAAAGGCGTAAAGCCGCCACGGTGCCGCATAACCTCAGACCCATTGACCCACACCGTCGCATCATAATCCACGGCCTGAAAGTGCAGCAGCACATCGCGCCCTGCCCAGCCCGCAGGGATGGTCACCTGGCGGCGATACCAGACGGCGTTGAGATGATCGGTGCATTCCACCCCAGAAAGAGCGCTCTCGGGGCAGAATGGCACGTTGATGACGCCCGACAGCTCGCGTGTCGCCAGGCCACGCTCCAGGCCACTATCGCCCTGGTCGATCTCGAACTGCCACTCGCCATTGAGGCAGAGCCAGTCTGCCCGCTCGAACTGCGGTCGTGGATATTCCGATCGAGGAATGGTCATCAGTTCCCTCCGTAATGAGCCAAACGCAAGGGCTTCAATAGGCGCCCCAAAGAGAATCCCGCCCGCTTGGCATCAGATGGCGCCATTGTAGCATGTGCGGGTGGTTGGCCCAATCTGCCCGAGTGGTTAGGCTTCTGCCAATGCTGCGTCTATAATGGACCTCGCTTACCCAGCATCACCATGGAGCCGCCGCGTGAAGGCAGACCTACACATACATACCGCCTATTCGCCCGATTCACTCAGCACCTTGCCACAGATCGAGCGCGCTGCCATACGTCGAGGTCTCGACGTGTTGGCGATCACCGATCATAACGCCATGGGCGCGGCACTGCTGCTGGCTCGCTGGTCACAACTGCGCATCATCGTTGGCGAGGAGATCTCTACCACCCAGGGCGAGATCATCGGCCTCTTTATGCAAGAGGAGCTGCCCGCTGGCCTCTCGCCCCTCGACACAGTGCGCGCCATCAAAGCGCAAGGGGGGCTTGTCTGCATTCCTCACCCCTGCGATCAGGCGCGTCGGTCATCAGCGCTCTCACCGCAAGCCCTGAATGAGGTGTTGCCCTGGGTCGATATGATCGAGGTGCTCAACGCCCGCACCACCTATCGGGCCGATCTTGTAGCTGCCGAGGCGATCGCTGAGCGCTACGGACTCGCGCGCTCGGCCGGCAGCGACGCGCACGCGCCCGCTGAGATCGGCCGTGC
>JAAYDS010000446.1 GCA_012729155.1 Chloroflexota bacterium
CGGTGCATGATGCCACGCCCACGCTCGATCAGCCAGGCGCTCAGCTGCCCCAGCTCGTCGGGTGGCGCCCCCGACCGCACCAGCAGCGTCGTGCGCGCCACATCGGCCAGCGGGTTGCCGCACACCGCCGTCATCCAGTCGACGATCACCGGCCCGCGCGCCGTTAGCATGATGTTGTCGGGGTGCAGGTCGCCGTGGCACAGCGCCGTACCCTCTGGCATGGCCGTCAAGCGCCCCAGCAGATCGGCGCGCAGGTCCTCTGCGATGCCCGGCGCATGCTCAACGTTCCAGCGCACATAGTGGTGCAGCGACATCAACCCTTCGCAGGCCACACCATGCATGGCGGCGTGCAGTTCGCCCATCAGCCGCCCACAGGCCGCCACACGCCAGAGGCGCTTTCTCACGTGAGCCAGCAGCGAAGGCCCCGCGATGCGCTCATAGGCGATGCCCAGCCGCCCGTTGATGGACACGAGCTCACCCACCGCCGGCGCCGCCAGCCCCGCCTGATGGGCCAGGCGCGTGGCCCGCGCCTCGCGCTGCACCGGCTCCTGTGGAAAGCCCACGTGAAACAGCTTGATCACCTGGCCAGCGCCCCAGGCGTATACATCGGCCGTGCGCCCGCGGCCCACCAGCGCGAGGTCGCTCAGGACGACCTCGCGCGGCTCGAACAGCAGTTCTCCTGCTTCAGTAGGCAAGCACCACCGCCTGGTGGCCCACCACCTGCGGCACGGTGAGATGCAGCGCATCGCCATCTGCGGCCAGCGCCAGTGTAGCTCCCTGCGGCGCCAGCGTGGCGGCGGCAATGGTCTGCGGCACGCACACTGTCAGTTCGACGTCATGCAGCGGCGGCAGGTCCTCGATCACCAGACAGTTGCCGCGCTGCAGCGGCGGAGCGTACATCAGGTGGGCGATGTAGCGGCGCTGCGCGGGCTGGTGCATCAGCGTGACGCGGCCCGCGCTGGGCAGGTTCGCGGCGACAGCCGGGCGCGTATGCAGCAGCCGCAGTGCATTGATGAACAGGTCACGGTGCACGCGCGCCCCGCCGCGGTGGTAGATCATCCCCAGCGGATGCGCCAGATAGACAACGCTCCCCTGGCGCAACGCCGCCGGGTGTTCGGCCAGTTCGAGCCGGTTGGGCGTGTTGCGGTGCGAGCAATAACGCCCATAGGTGCGGTCAAAGTAGGGCTCGTGGATGGCCGCCAGCACCTCGGCGTCGGCTCGCGGCGCCATGCGTACGGCGGCGAGATCGTTGAGAAAGGGGCTGCCGACGATACCGGCGCGCAACAGTTCGCCCGCCACGGTATAGTCCTGCGCATAGCGCGCTGACCCAACATAGTCAGCGCCGATATTCACCGCCAGCGCATCGCGGTCGGCCAACAGGGCGCTCTCGCCCAGCACCAGCACCTTGCCGCCCTGTGACACATAGGCCGCCAGCCGCGCCGCATCAGCGTCCGTCAGGCAGCGCCCGCCCGTCAGGATGATCGCCTCGTACCGGCTCAACGGCTCGTCGGGCCGCACCAGGTCATAGTCATAGTGAGCCTCGAGCAGCATGTTGACCACGCCCTGGTCGTGCGCCTCGACGCCCGTGCGCCACACGCCCAATGTGGCATAGCACTCGGCGTCGATCATGTCCTCGATCTGTTCAAGATAGGCATAGGCCTCGCCGATGGAGCGGTAGGTCTCGAGGTCCATCTCACCTGCGGGGTGCAGCTGATCGCCAAAGCAGGGGATGCATCCATGAGCCACCATGGTCGCCGTTTCGTAGCGGATGGCATCGGGGTGCTTGAACCCACCAAACTCGCCCCATGAGGTGTGGAACTTGCCGCTCATGGCAATCATCGGGCGCTCGCGCCGCGCAAAGAACTTGGCCCGCATCGAGAGCTTGTCATAGCCACCCCAGGTGGTGGGCAGGTCCTCGAGCTCATAGTGGGTGTTGAGGTGCGGAATGTGGCTGCCCGGCGCCGTGTGCACGCCGTCGAGATACATCACCGTGGTGCCGTTGTAGAACACGGTCCCCTCGGGATGGTAGCTGTGCAACTGGGCGTTACAGGCCTCCATGAAGCGCGTCCACTTGAGCCGATTGTAGGCCAGCGCCTGCGCCGGGTCGTTGACGTCATAGCCCTCGGCCGCCATGCCACGCCGGCAGTTGTCGCAGTAACACACCGGTCCGCTGGTGATGTCGTACCACAGGCCATCCAGCGGGTACCACTCGCACAGCTCGCGGCTCTGCGCCAGGATCAGGTCGAGGTACTCGCCGCTCGGGCACAGGTCGATCCACGAGCCAAAGGGGCGCGGCGCGCCGGGGTCGGGGTTGTTGACGGCGCCCTTGTCGCGCGAGGATGGCCGCCCCTCGATGTCGCGCACCGCCCATTCAGGGTGCATGGCCGCATCGGTGGCCGACCAGCCCACGGTCACATACACGGGGCAACGCACGCCGATCTCGTGACAGGCCTCGATCTGCGCACCCACCAGGTCGAACTCAAGGGTGGGGTGCACCATGCCCACTTTGGTGGGATAGTAGCTCCACGAGTGATGGCACTTGGCAAAGATGTTGATGGCGTTGACGCGCCCCAACTGCAGCGCCTGCTGAAACTGCGCCTTGCTAAAGCGGCTGCCCACGCCGGGAATGTGCTCCGAGGTGTGGAAATCCAGATGCACCTGTCGTGTCGGCTGGTAGACCATGTCGTGCTCCTCACTGCTCAACTGCTGCGCAGAGCCTAGTCGATGCGCCCTGTACGGTCAAGCCCTGGCTGCGAACGACCGCCCTGCAAGCCGGCCCAACATAGCAGAGAGCCCCCCGACCGGCGCTTGCCGACCAGGGGGCTGTGAACAACGTGTCACGCTATGCGGCTACCTGGGCAGGTATGCCGCCGCCCATTCGACGCCCAACTCCTGCAGCTTGGCCAGAGTGGGCACGCCCGTCTCTGGGTCCCAACCGGCCATGGCATAGTAGGTGTGCACGGCCTCTTCGAGCTCCTCGCGGTCGATGCCGCCGTCCTCCAGCGCGCCGTCGGTGGTGGGCCCATACGAACGCTCGGGCAGGCGATCATCATCCACCGTCCAGCCCTCGCGCATGTTAAAGACGCGCGCCAGCGTCCAGGCGCGCTCGCCCAGTTTGATCAGCTCGTAGGTGCTCACGTCAAAGCCGGTGGCGCCGCGCACCAGTTGCACATACTCGTCCATGCTCCACGGCACAAAGTGGCAACAGGGCAGCACATTGCGCATGGCACAGTGCAGCGAGTTGAGGTAGGTGGCGCGAACCTTGTTGGGCCCCAGGTCCTCCAGCGGCAGCGGCTCCAGGACGCCGAGCTCGCGCAACAGGCCGTTGGGCATAAAGCCGTCTTCGGTGGCAGTGCCCAGGCCAGCATCGTGCAGGGCGTGCATGTGGTCGGCCCCCGTTGGCGAGAGCGCATAGCCGATGGCCATGCCCCGCTTGAACCGCGGCTCGTGCATGGGGAACTCTTGCTTCTTGGTCGTCATGGCAAAGGTGTAGGCATCGCCGCCCAGCTCTTCGGCCATGCGCGCCGAGCCCAGCGCCAGAAACTTGCCAAAGCCCTCTTGATAAGCGATCTTTTCGATACAGGCCAGCATGGCATCGGCGTTGCCAAAGCGCAGATCGATGCCCTCGGTGTCCTCAAGGGTCAGCATGCCCCGCTCAAAGGCCTCCATGGCAAAGGCGATGCTCACGCCTGTGGCGATGGTGTCGATGCCCAGTGCGTTGCACAGCGCCGAGCCACGGCTCACCGCCACCACATCGCCGATGCCGCACGTCGAGCCCAGCGCGCCGGCCGTCTCATACTCTGGACCGCCATAGTCAGGGTCTACCCCTTCGGCCCTGACCACCTTTTTGCAGCGCACGGCACAGGCGGTGCAGCCCTCCATGCCAAGGCCAATCTCGGGCATGTACTTTTCAGATGAGAGGTTCCAGGCCCCCTCTTCAAACAGGCCATCGCGAAAGTTGCGGATGGGCAGGTTGCCGGTAACGCTCGAATCGGTCAGGTTGCCACCCGTACCCCATTTATGCATGCCCGCGGCGCGCTCGCCCGCAGCCACGCTGCGTGCCATCGAGCGGGCCAGCTCGCTCACCACCTCGGGTTTGGCGCCATCGAGCTTCATCGTGCCGCGCGCCACCACGGCCTTGATGTTCTTTGAGCCCATCACAGCGCCAAGGCCGGTGCGGCCCGCCGCGTCTTTGAGCTCGTTCATGATGCACGAAAACAGCACCTGGTTCTCGCCGCCAGGCCCGATCATCGCTGCGCCCAGGCGCTTCTCGCCCAGCTCGCTCTGCAGGGCGGTCAACGTCTCTTTGGTCGTCTGGCCCCACAGGTGCCCCGCGTCGCGCAGCTCGGCCTCGCCATCATGCACCCACAGATACACCGGCTTGGGCGAGACGCCTTCAAAGATGATCGCGTCGAACCCCGCGCGCTTGAACTCGTAGGGGAAATGACCGCCTACTTCAGAGGCGCCGAACCCGCCCGTCAACGGCGACTTGGCACCCACCGTGCTGCGCGACATGCCCGAGGCCGCCAGCCCCGTGAGCACGCCCGCTGCGAACACCAGCTTGTTGGCTGGGCCAAGCGGGTCGGCGCCCTGGGGCACCTCACGCAACAGCACATCGGCGATCACGTTCCAGCCGCCCATATACTTGCGCATATAGACAAGCCCTGGCTCTTCAACCGCGATGGTGCCCTTGGTCAGGTTGACCCGCAGGATCTTGTTATGAAAAGACCTTGCCATGCAGACGCCTCCCATGATGCAGTGAATGGTGACATTGTACATGCTTCCACGGCGGGCGGTCAAGACGTGGTCTGACCACTGCACGCCCGCCCGCTGGTGCTCCGACTCGGCGCGCCTATTCGCCGCGCACGCCCAGGCTCGCAAGCCTGCTCTCCAACGCGGCCAGCCGCTCTGGTACGGTCAGGCCACCCTCGAGCGCGTCCACTTGCGGGTAAACGCGCTGATAGCCCGGCTTGAGCAGACCATCTGCCGTACGGTGCCCCCAGTGGCC
>JAAYDS010000447.1 GCA_012729155.1 Chloroflexota bacterium
CCCAACGCGTCAGACCTGGCTCGCGTCGTCAGCCAGGGAGCGCTGATGGGGGCCCGCGGCAACTCGGGGGTGATTCTGTCGCAGATTCTGCGCGGCTTTGGTCATGGCGTCGACGGCAAGGCAACACTCACCGCGCTCGACCTGGCCCATGCCCTCAAAGAGGCAGCCGCCACGGCCTACAAGGGTGTGATGCGCCCCGTTGAGGGCACGATGCTCACCGTTATCCGCGAGGCTGCCGAGGCCGCTGACATGGCCGCCGTGGGCGGCGCCAACGTGACCCAGGTGCTTGAACATGCGCTAGAGCAGGCGCGCATCTCTCTGGCGCGCACGCCCGAGCTCTTGCCGGTCCTCAAGACGGCCGGCGTGGTAGATGCTGGCGGCCAGGGACTGGTCTATCTACTCGAAGGCGCCCTAAAGTATGAGCGTGGGGAGCGTGTAGACGTGGCACAAACGCAGACAGACACCGAGCACGCCCATGCCGAACTGCTAGACAGCGAATACAACTATGACACCCAGTTCATTGTCCAGGGCAAGGGGCTCGACGTGGTTGTCATTCGCGACCACATTGCCACCATGGGCGATTCGGTGCTGGTGGTGGGCGATGAAGAGACCGTCAAGGTGCATGTCCACTGCGATCACCCCGGCGAGGCGCTCGAATACGGCATCACCCTGGGGCACGTCACCGCGGTGATCATTGAGAATATGCAGCTGCAGTACGAAGAGTTTATGCGCTCCCAGCAGGCCCCTCTGGGGCTGGCACAGGTGGCGGGTTCGACGCTAGCCGAGGAGACGGGCGACATCAGCATCGTGGCGGTGGCGGCTGGCGACGGGCTCAAGCGCGTCTTTGAGGGCCTGGGTGCCTCTTTTGTCGTACCTGGCGGGCAGACCATGAACCCCAGCACGCAAGACCTGCTCTTGGCCATCCAGCAGGCGCCCAAGGAACAGGTGATCCTGCTGCCGAACAACAAGAACATCATCCTGGCGGCGCAGCAGGCCAAGGCGCTCTCGAGCAAGAGAGTCGAAGTGATCACCACCCGCAGCGTGCCGCAGGGCATTGCCGCGCTGCTGGCTTACAACTATCAGGAAGGCATCGACGAGAACGTCGCCTCGATGGCCGAGGCCTGCACAGCCGTGCAGACCATCGAGATCACGCGCGCTGTGCGCTCGGTCAAGATCAACGGGCTGTCGGTCAATGAGGGGCAGTTCATCGGCCTGTGGGATGGCGACCTGATCACCGCCGATGAGTCTGCATTGGCGGTCTCGCTTACCCTGCTCGACCGCATCGGGGTCGACGCGCTAGAGATCGTCACCATATACTATGGCGAGCAGGTGACGGCCATAGAGGCCGAGGCGTTGGCCGAGGCCATCCGTTCGGCCTATGACCATCTCGAGATCGAGATCGTCGAGGGCGGGCAGCCGCACTATCACTATATCGTTTCGGCAGAATGAGAGGTGGGGCCTGATGGCGAACGCACGCATCGTGACCGACAGCTCGTGCGAGTTACCGCCGGACATCTCTGACCAACTACAGATCACTGTGCTGCCCTGGCGCGTTCGGGTGGGTGCACAGATGCACGGTGATAGCGCTGCCCTGCGCACCGCAGAGCACTATCGTGAGATGATAGATGGCAAGTTGCTGCCTAGCGCCGCACCGCCTACAGCGGCCGAGTTCAGCCGTGTCTTTGAAGCACTCACCAGCGAGACCGATCAGATCATCGTGGTGGCTCCCTCGGCCAAGCTGGCGCGCATCGTCGCAGCCGCTCAACAGGCGAGGCAGGCGTTTCTCGGGCGGTGCGTCATTCAGGTGCTCGACTCGACCTTTATCGGGCGCACCATGGGCATTCTGGTCGAGCAGGCCGCCCTGCTGGCGCAACAAGGTGCCACCGCCAACGAGATTGTACGACAAACCAGCGGCCTGATTCCTCGCTCGTATCTGGCCATCTACACCGACTCGCTGACCACGATGGCGCAAAAGGGGCTCGTAGACGATCGAGACGAAGAGGTGCGTGGCACGCCCAGCTACCGCCCGCTGCTGCTGGTTGAGGACGGGCAGGTGGTACCGCTGCAGCGCTCGCGCAAGCGTGGCGCGCCTTCAGAGCGGATCATCGAGTTCATCGGCGAGTTTCGCTCGCTGAGTCAGCTCTATTACCTGCACAACGGGCAAAGCAGCCTGATGGACGAGATCAAGGCCGCCATGGCCGAGGCTCGACCAGACCAGCCCTACCAAGAACATATCTATGGCCCTGTCTTTGCCTCGCTGATGGGCGTGCGCGCTTTTGGCGTGGCAGCTTTTGAGGCCTAACGAAACGCGAGGCGAATCGCTTATGTCTACTGCTATGGACAAGCTTCGGCGCATACTCGTGCTCGAGCGTGAGCAGAGCTGCCGAGACCGCGCCGTGATCGGCGGCCTAGAGCGCTTTCTCAAGTTCTGGCAGAAAGAGGCGCGTGAGCAAGAGGGAGAGGTCACCAGCGGGCTGACTGTTGACGAAATCCTCGGTCGCCTGGCCGGCTATGCCGAACTCTCTGTCGCAGAGCGGCGCCCCCTGGTCGAGGAGCTGGTGGTGGCCCTGGCGCGCGTGCGTTCTACCCCACAGCCAGATGATGAACCCGTTGCCAGCATCGACGCCGTAGCGGCCTCACCCGAGACCGACCAAAGAGTCGACCCCGAGCCGCTCGCACCAGACGCCCCAGCGCAGGCCGAGCAGCAAGCGACGCCGCCCGCTCCGCCCCAAGAGCCTCTGGGGCCCCGCACGTCGGCAGCGCCCAAGGCAGCGCCGCAGCAACCGGTTGCTGCGGCAGGCCATGTGCTCGATCTCAACGCATCGGTGACCAAACTCAAGGGCATCGGCACAGCCGGCGAGCGCCGCCTGGCGCCGCTGGGCATTGCTACCGTGCGCGATCTGATCTATCACTTCCCACGGCGTTATGACGACTATGCTCAGCTGGCGCGCATCAACCAGCTCGAGTTAGGCCAGCTGGTCACCATCGCTGGCATTGTAGTGCGCAGCACCGTCCGCCGCACACGCAACAACATGACCATCTTTTCGGCGGTCTTGCGAGATTCGACCGGACAGATCGAGGCCGTGTGGTACAACCAGCCCTACCTTGGCCAGCAGATACGTGAGGGCTCTGCGCTGGTGCTGAGCGGCCGTGTCGATCAATACCTGGGGCGGCTCCTGTTCAAGTCGCCCGAGTGGGAGTTGGCGCGACAGGAGCTGTTGAACACCGGACGCATGGTGCCGGTCTACCCGCTGACAGAGGGAGTGAGCCAGCGCTGGCTGCGGCGCATCATCAAACGAACCATCGATGATCTGGCCCCGCGCCTGCTCGACCCGGTGCCCGCCGACGTGTTGCACGAGGCCGACTTGGTGCCCCTGAGCCGCGCCATCGATCAGGTGCACTTTCCTGACGATGCCGAGTCGCTGCTGCGAGCGAGGCAACGCCTGGCCTTTGACGAGTTCCTACTGCTGCAGCTCGGCGTGTTGGGGCGCCGGCAGCAGCTCGAGACGCTGCGAGGCCTGGCCCTCGAGGCGCCTGCTGAGCGCCTTACGGCGTTTAGGGACAGTCTGCCCTTTGCCCTCACGGCAGCGCAAGACCGCGCCATCGCGGCCATCACCCAAGACATGCAGCGCCCGGCCCCCATGCGCCGTCTACTACAAGGCGATGTGGGTTCGGGCAAGACGGTAGTGGCCCTGGCAGCGCTGCTCATGTCGGCTTACAACGGCCTGCAGGCCGCCCTGCTGGCGCCCACCTCGATTTTGGCTGAGCAACACATGCGCACCATCAGTCGCCTGCTGACGCCCTTTCCCGAGGTGCAAGTGCGGCTGTTGACCGGTAGCATGCCCGAAGGCGACAAACAGCGCATCCGAGACGAGATCGCGTTGGGACGGGTGCATCTGGTGGTGGGCACGCACGCCGTCATCCAAGAGTCGGTCAGCTTTCGACAGCTCGGCCTGGTGATCGTCGACGAGCAGCATCGCTTTGGCGTGGAGCAGCGCGCAGCCTTGCTGTCACGCAGCACGCCGAGCCCACACATGCTGGTGATGAGCGCCACGCCCATCCCCCGGACGCTGGCCCTGACCCTCTACGGCGATCTCGATCTGTCAGTCTTGGACGAGTTGCCGCCCGGCCGCCAGGAGATCGCTACGGCCGTGCGCGGCGAGAGCTCGCGAGAACGCATCTATACGTTCATGCGCGGGCAGGTGGCCGAAGGCCGGCAGGGGTTTGTCATCTGCCCTCTGGTCGAAGAGTCTGACGCTGTTGAAGCGCGATCGGCCATCGCCGAGGCCAAGCATCTGCAAGAAGAGATCTTTCCCGATCTCCACATCGGGCTCTTGCACGGTCAGCTCTCGGCCGAGGCCAAAGATGAGGTGATGACGGCCTTTGCCAGCGGCGAGGTCGACATACTCGTGTCCACGTCAGTCGTCGAGGTGGGCATCGACGTGCCCAACGCGACATTCATCCTTATCGAGAGCGCCGATCGCTTTGGCCTGGCCCAGCTACACCAGTTTCGTGGACGCGTGGGTCGCGGTGAACACCGCTCTTACTGCATCTTGATGGCAGAGGACGCCAGCGAGCTGAGCATGCAACGCCTGGCCGCCATGGAGGCCACCAACGATGGCTTTGCCCTGGCCGAGAAAGACCTGGAGCTGCGTGGGCCTGGCGACTTTTTCGGGGTGCGGCAGAGTGGCATGCCCGAACTCCGTGTGGCCGATCTGGGCGACGCAGCCACGCTCGAAAAGGCGCGTGTGCAGGCCCAACGCCTCTTTGCACAAGACGCAAACCTGCAGCAGCCCGAACACGTCATGCTGGCTGAGGCAGTGCGACGCTTCTGGGGCTCGCTAAACCTGACCTGAGGAGAACACCTCTGTGAACACGGCCGTCTATCCAGGCACCTTTGACCCTGTACACAACGGACACATCGACATCGCCCGGCGGGCCGCTGGTATCTTTGACAGGGTCATCGTGGCCGTTTATGATCTTCCGCAGAAGAGCCTGCTATTCAACACCCAGGAGCGGGTGGCGATGGTGCGCGAGGTGTTGGCCGATGTGTCCAACATCGAGGTGTCTAGCTACAGCGGGCTAACGGTCGATTTCTGCCGTGAGCGAGGCGCCCATACCGTGGTGCGCGGCCTGCGGGTGATCTCGGACTTTGAGCGGGAATACCAGATGTCGCTCACCACGCGCGAGCTGGCCCCCGAGATCGATATGGTCTGTTTGATGACCAGCCTGCAGTACGCCTTTCTCAGCTCGACCATTGTCAAAGAAGTCGCTCTGGCGGGCGGCAGTGTGAGCCAGTTCGTCCCCGAACCGGTGAGCGCAGCGTTGCGCGCCAGGCTCACACACCGCACGCCCTGACACAGCTGGCGGTGGCCGATACAAGGGGGTGGCGACATCGATATACGAGAGCTGGTTGACCGTTTGGATGAGATTATTGAGAGAGGGCGGCGCATCCCCCTGGCCGACCGCATGTTGGTCGAACGCAATGCCGTGCTCAACATCATCGATCAAATGCGCATCGCGATTCCCCAGGAGATTCAACGTGCCGCAGAGCTGGAGCGCGAGCGCGACCGCGTGCTCGATTTGGCCACAGCCGAAGCTGAAGAGATCGTCGCCAAGGCCCAGTCGCAGGCAGCCAGGCTGATCAGCGAAAGCAGTGTCCTGCGCGAGGCCGAGGCGCAAGCGACAGCCCTGGTGACCAGCGCCGAGGCCGAGGCCGCCGGCATCATCGACCAGGCCGAGGCCTATGCGGCGGGCGAACTGCACAGCCTTGGCCGACACCTCACCCGCCTGCAACGCGTCGTCGAAAACGGCATCTCTCACCTGCAAGAGCGGCATAACACCCGTCTGCAGGCTGTAGCCAGCGCAGAGG
>JAAYDS010000448.1 GCA_012729155.1 Chloroflexota bacterium
ACCTCATAGTCGCCTCGCCAAGGCAGGCTGATGGTGCGGCGAATGTCCAGATCGGGCAGGTCTCGCCCGTTCTGATAGGTGCAGATGGTCACCTGTTGGCCATTCTGCTGCAGATATCGCGCCTCTTCGACGATGCGCACGTGGCAGCCATAGTCGCCGAAAAACGAGGTGGGCGCGAGCATCAGGATGTGCAGTGAGCGATCTTCTCTCAAGACGCAATGGCCTCAGCTGCGGGGGTGGGCCTGTTTGGGCTCGCGCCAGAGGCGCAGGCGCAGCTTGAACAACTCACGAAACGCCCTCAGAATGACATGGATGTTGGCGCCGGTCTGCCGCCCTGCCTTGCGAGGATAGTGGCTGACCGGCTCTTCTACGAGACGGAACCCGGCGCGCTTGGCGCGCACCAGGAACTCGGCGCTAAAGGTGGCTCCGCGCGCCCCCACCTGCACCTGCTCGATGATCTCACGTCGAAACAGCTTAAAGGCGCAGTCGATGTCACGAGCGGTGTAGCCGAACATCAGGTTCACCAGCCAGCTCCAGCCGTTGCCGAACAGAGTGCGATACCATGGGTCGCTACGTTCATAGCGATAGCCGACGATCATATCGGCCTCGTCGAGGCGCGACATGAATCTGGGCAGTTCCTGCAGGTCAAACTGCAGGTCCGAGTCGGTGAAAAAGATCAACGCTTTGCTGGCTGCCCACACACCATCGGCCACGGCGGCGCCATAGCCCTGGTTTCTGGCGTGTTCAATGAGGCGCACCCGGCGATCACGCTGGGCGATCTCGCGCACGACGTCAGCCGTGCTGTCTTTGCTGCCGTCGTCAACAACGATGATCTCCAGGTCGTCGGTCAGATTGGCCGTGCGCGTCTTGACCAGCTCGATCATCTCGGCGATGTTGGCCGCTTCGTTATAGGCAGGCATGCTGACGGTCAGGCTGCTCATGGCCATATCTCCCGCAGGGCTTGATGGCTGCAGTGTACCGACTGAGGCGCTTCGAATCAACTGCGGCGGCCTTTGCGGCGTTCGCCCAAAAGGAGCTGTCTCAGGCCAAGGCCGGTGGGCGCCTCGGTGGTCGGGGGCTCATCACCCTGGCCCCACGCGGCCAACGCGTCATGGGCTTGCCTGGCAGCACTCGCCAACCCTTCGGTATCGCCCTGTCTCACGCGCAGGCCGAGCTCACGTAAAGCGGCGGCGCACTGGTCGAGCCAGTGCGGCAGGTTGTCGCTGTTGGCCGCCAGTTCATGGACGGATTCAGGCGTAGGCAATAGGTCAGACAGCGCCTGCAACCCTGGGCTGACGGCACGCTGCAGATCACGCTGCGCCTCGGCGTGCAAGAGCGTTTGCAGCAGTGCCAGCGCGAGCAGTTGCGGTAGCTGCTCGGTCGCTGCCGTAAGGCCGTCGTGCTCTTCAGCATCGAGAAAGCATGGCCGTGCGCCCACTGCCTCGGCCAGGTTGATCGCCACCTGTACAGCGTCAGGGGGGGCGCTGGGCGCTGCGACGATATAGCAGAGCGCGCCCTGCAGCAACTGCCCGTCTGGAGCGGCCGCGTTCGATAGCCCGCGTGCCACAAAGCGACAGCCGAGGCAGACCGCCGTCATGGTCAGCTCAGACAGCAGCCTCTGGACGGCGCGCTGCGTTGCCGAAACGACCATCACCACCGCTCTGGCGGGCAGCTCGGTGGCCAGGGCGGCCAGATCGGTCTCGACCTGGGCGAGCGGCTCGTTGATGAGGACGATGTCAGCGCCATCGCAGGCATTGAGCAGGTTCCAGTGCCCCTTGTCGATGGCGCCGGCCTTGGTCGCCGCCTTGACGCGGTCACGATCACGGTCGTTGCCCACGAGTTGGGCATCAGGAAGCACCGCCTTGAGGGCCAGGCCGAGCGAGACGCTGGTGTTATCGAGGCCGACCAGTGTGATCTGCATAAGAGCACTCCTTTCAGCAGGCGTCATCGGCGGCGATGAGCGCCTCGAGCTGTGCGGCCAGACCGGGCGAGACCGCCTCGCCATGCCCTTCGTGGGCCTTTACAAGGGCAATTATCTCCGGGCTGGCCTCTGCCACGGCAAGAAGCTCGGCGCCCAGGGCGGCGTGGTGGCGATGTGCATAGAACGGGCGGTGCCAGCCCTGATCGCTCGTCGTCAGCCGCTCGAACCAGCCGACGCGCAGCCACCGGAGCAGGATGATCAGCGTGCGGTGCGCCAGCGTGAGTCCGCTGTTGGCCTTGCCTACGTCGTGCAGCAGAGCGGCGGCCAGCAGGTCGGCGTCTTGCCAGCCCTGAGCAGCCAACCGCTGTGCCACACAGAGCCCGTGCCATTGATCACCGCGCGGCATGGCCTCAAAGAGGCGCCAGTAAGGCTCAGGCAGGTGTTCTCGTGCCCAGTGCAGCTCTAGCTTGCCTGGGCGTAACTGGGCACCGAGGCGGCCAAAGCCCTGACGCAGTCTGTAGCATAGGCTCATGTAGTACTCTCGCTATCAGCCAGTCGTCAGGCCGACGGCGAGGCGATAGAGCGCCTGGGCCGGTCGCCACACCAGCCAGCCGAGGATGTCGAGGCCTAACATCGGCCCAATGAACACCAGCGCCAGCAGCAGAATGGGCCCATAGCGCGATGCGCGATGCATAAACTCTCCCGCCTCAAAGGCCCAGCGCCCCTTGAACAGGCTGAACAGGGCGATCAGGACGCTGTGGCCATCCAGCGGGGGTAGCGGGATGAGGTTGAACAGGCCAATGGCAAAGTTGGTGATGACGAGGGCATTGAGCATCTCCCATAGCCACATAGGCCCAGCACCGAAGGCCATCAGTGCACGCAACACGAGCCCGAGCACTAGTGCCAGCAAGAGGTTGGATGTTGGCCCTGCGAGCGACACGATGCCATTGCCCAGCTTGGGGTTGGGCCGCAAACGGTAGGGGGCCACTGGCACTGGTTTGCCCCAACCGATGCCAAAGCCGCTCAGGACCGTCACCAGCATCATCAGTGAGCCCAGTGGGTCGAGATGACGCAAAGGGTTGAGCGATACGCGCCCCAGCACGCGTGCGGTGGGATCGCCCAGCAACGAGGCCACCCAGGCGTGAGCACACTCGTGCACGGTGATGGCCAGCACCAGGCTTAGCAGCAGCAACAGCATGTAGACTGACGGACGCACGTTCAGTAGCACAAAGGCCACCAAAGCGATGCCCATCACCAGCCAAAAGACGCGATCCTGTCGAAAGCGATCCAAGAATGAACTGCTCATAGATAACCATTATAGCACGCCATAGATCAGCACCGAACTGGCATCGTCTCGGGCGTATAATGAGGATGACGCCAGAGAGGAGGTTGGCCATGCTCACGCCGGTGCTGAGTCATCGCTGGGATGTGTCGCCGGGCGAGGCAGCGCAGATACAGCGCGACCTCGCCGCAAGATTGCTGCATAGCGACACCCTGGACGAGGTGCGCCTGGTGGCCGGCGTTGATGTGGGGCTCTGGCAGGGGCGCGCACGCGCTGCGGTGACGGTACATGCACTGCCGGCGCTCGACCAGGTCGAGGCTGTGGTGTGCGAGGGTGAGGTGACCTTTCCCTATGTGCCGGGCCTGCTCTCTTTTCGCGAGGGGCCGGTGGTGTTGGCAGCGCTGGCGCAGCTGCACACAATCCCCGATGTGCTCATCTTTGATGGGCAGGGCTATGCCCACCCGCGGCGTATGGGGTTGGCCAGCCATATCGGTGTGCTGCTCGACTGGCCCAGCATCGGCTGCGCCAAATCACGGCTGGTGGGCCAGCATGACGAACCGGCGGACGCGCGTGGCAGCGCCGCCGCCCTATGGGATGGCGAGGAGCAGATCGGACTGGTGCTGCGCACGCGCCAGGCGGTCAGGCCAGTGTATGTATCGGTAGGGCACCGTGTGGGCCTTGGGCATGCGGCCGAGATCGTGCTGGCCTGTGGCGCGGGCTATCGCCTGCCCGAGCCTACACGCTGGGCCCATCGGCTCGCCTCGCAGCGCTAGTCGGCGCTCGTGGGGATGCGCAGCGTCTGCCCGGCCATCAAGAACTGCGGGTCGGGCACTGCGTCGCAGTTGGCCTCCCACAGCGCCTGCCACGTGATGCCATGCGCCTCGGCAATGGTGCTGAGGGTGTCGTCTGGCTGTACGGTGTAGAGCTGCCAGGTCTCCTGCGGCGTGGTGACGGCATCGGCGCCGATGCCCTGGCCTGTGGGCGGGGGCGTGCTGGTAGGCATTGCCAAGAGATCGCCGGGCAGGTCAGGCCGTGTGGGCGCTTCTCCAGCGGTGTTGAGGGGGGTGATGAGCCTGTCACGCACCAGGCCCGCCTCTTGGCCGGCACTGAGGGTGGCCGCGTGCCGGCCCACCGAGCTGCGCACCTCGCCCGCATAGACGGCCAGGCGAGCGCTCTCGGCGTCGTGGCCCACGACCTCAAAGAGTCCGGCGCTGCTATAGATTTCGGCAGGACCCACTTGCAGCAGCACGCTGGCGCCTTCGAGCGCGCCGTGATCGACCCAGCATGTGCCCTTGCCCTGCGGCAACGCCCCTTTGACGCGCAATGTGCGGCCGATCTGCCGTCGCTCGATAGGCCCCTGAGTGTAGATGGCATTGGGGCCCAGCAGCAGCAACACCCGGCCGTGGTCGAACGACAGCGCCGCCTCGGCGCCCGGGCCGGTGCGCACACTGCAGTCTGCCGACAGGGTGGCGCGCTCACGGGCGCCCAGCGATGCGGCCTGGGCATCGGCCCCACAGGCCACCGAGGCCTGGCCTCGTGTCACATAGAGCGTTGGCTGTGAGGTGGCGCCCGTCTCACGCTGGTTGGGGCGTAGCGATTGCACCAGCAAGCTGACGGCAATGATCAGTAGCGCGATCAGCGCAAAGTAGCGGCCGACCATCCGGTTGGGGGTGCGACGGCGACGTTTCATGGCGCATCATGGCCTGTCGCCATAAAGCGGGCGACGCGCTGCTGCAGGGCAGATGAATCCCATGTGGTGACATCGTACCAGTTGATGCGCACATCGCGCGGGCGGAACCAGTTGTACTGCTGCCGCACAAAGCGGCGCGTGTCGCGCTTGATGAGCGCTGTTGCCTCGTCGAGCGAGCACTCGCCGCACAGATATTGAGCGATCTGCCGGTAGCCGAGCCCCGACATAGATGGCAGCTGCTCATCATAGCCCTGCCGCAAGAGCTCGCGCACCTCGTCAACCAGGCCAGCGGCTATCATGCCGTCAACGCGTCGGTCGATGCGCTCATACAGCATTTCGCGGGGCATCGTGAGACCGATGATGAACACACCATAGTCGGGCGGGTCTTTGCGTTGCAGCGCGCTGATCGGCTTGCCCGTGACGTGGTGCACCTCGAGTGCGCGGATGACACGGCGCACGTTGCGGGCATCGATCTGTGCAGCGGCGACGGGATCTACCGCTGCCAACTCAAGGTGCAGTGCATGGTGACCCTCGCTGGCCGCGCGCGCGGCCAGCGCCTGGCGCAGTGCCCGGTTGGGTGGCACCTCGGGCACCGTCCAACCCTCGAGCAGCGCCCAGACCCATTGCCCCGTGCCCCCCACCAACAGCGGAGCGCGATCTCGCGCCCAGATGGATCTGATGGCCTCGTCGGCGAGCTGTCGAAAGTGCGCCAGGGTCAGCTCACCATCGGGCGGCACCACGTCGAGCAGGTGATGCGGCGCGCGCGCCCGTTCGGCAGGCGTAGCCTTGGCCGTGCCGATGTCCATGCCGCGGTAGATCTGTCGTGAATCGGCCGATACGATCTCGCCATCAAGCTGTTGTGCCAACTCGAGCGACAGCGCCGTCTTGCCAACGGCGGTGGGCCCGATAACGGTGACCAGTCTGGGCGGGTTGGCCGTCATGCGTCGATTCCAATGGCGGGGGTGATGGTGATGCGCCGCGCCTGGCCATCGCGCCCCAGTTCGATGGCGACGAGGTCGATGCGCCAGGCGGTCTCTACGGGCTCAACCTGGCCCACATAGTGTTGCGCCACGGCGATAATGCGGGCGGCCTTGGCCGGCGTGAGCCCCTCCTCAGGGAGGCTTTGCCGCCCTCGCCGTGTCTTGACCTCGACAAAGGCGAGGCTCTGCCCTTCGCGCGCCACGATATCGACCTCGCCGACAGGGCAGCGCCAGTTGCGCGCCACGATCTCATAGCCACGGCGAGTGAGTTCCTCGCAGGCGAGGTCCTCACCGCGGCGTCCGGTGCTCGTGCGCGATGGTCTCTCGGGGCGGGGTGGTCGTTGCTGGCCCATGGGCCTATGGTAGGGCCAAAGGCCGCCAGGGTCAATCAGCGGGCGAGGGCGGCAAAGCGTTCAGCCGTTTGGCCAGGCGACGGTTCAGGGGGGTGTAGCCCAACTGACGATACAGCGCCTCGGCGCCCCTGTTAAAGTCCCAAACGGTAATCTGCAGGTCGTGGCAGTCATGGGCGCGAAACCACGCCTCGCCGGCCAGCATCAGCCGGCGCGCGATGCCCTCGCGCCTGGCGCGCGCGGCCACGATCAGCGTGTCGACGATGCCAAAGCGTCGTCGTACCATCAT